>JAYEHE010000168.1:0-3490 GCA_034659415.1 Candidatus Zixiibacteriota bacterium
TGTTAATGCATCCGTATTCAGGTATTTCAAGAAGCTCTCCTGAAAGTATCTGACCGTATGCACATGTCACAAGAAGGTCGGGCTTTAATTCTCCGATATATTCCAAAGTTTCCTGTTTTTTTATTCTCTCCGGCTGAAAGACCTGAATTCCGAGTTCAAGCGCTTTTCCCTTTACAGGGCAGAAGGAAACTTTCTTTCCCCTGCCCCTTTTTCTATCCGGTTGTGTTACAGCGCATATGATACCATGACCGTCCTTTACCAGACGTTCAAGAGCCGGAACTGCAAATTCCGGTGTTCCCATATAAATAATTCTAAAGGATTTCTTCATCAGCTTCACCGGATGAATTCATTTCCTGAACTTCCTCCGGAGTCAGGTATTCCTCAACCTTATCAGTAAACAGCACGCCGTCCAGGTGGTCTGATTCATGGCATATGACAACTGCTTCGAGGCCTTCTGCTTCTTTATGCTTTTTTGTTCCTTCCCTGTCCGTATATTCAACCAAAACCCTGGCAGGTCTCTTAACACTGCCGTATTTTCCCGGAACGCTGAGACACCCCTCAACTCCAACCTGCTCATCGTAAACAGCCTTTATTTCCGGATTTATCATCTCGGTAAGTCCCTCACCTACATCATACACGAATACCCTCCTGAGTATTCCCACCTGGGGTGCTGCCAGGCCTACGCCCGGGGCTTCATACATGGTTTCAGCCAAGTCTTCGAGCAATATCCCGAGTCTTTGATTTATTTTCCTTACTTCCTTTGATTTTTTCCTCAGGACCGGGTCTTCATCGATCCTGATATTCCTCAGCGCCATATTTCACCTCACATATATAAGTCTAATTGAACAAAATCGCTAGCGCGATGGTATTATATATTTTTATTTTTCCAGTCACACATAAGATTTGTACAATTTAATAGTAGTTTTTACTGCTCTGTAGTATAATTTAATTTGCCAAAAAAACCAACTAGGAGCAATAAAACTACTATGATTATATTAACATATTACAACTATTACATCAAACCTTTTTCACGCAAATCAACACGAGCTCCACCTTTTTTGTTTTTTCATATTAAAGGAAATTAATTAATTTTAAAATTGAAAGGAACATTTCTTATGCATTCAAATAATCATGAAAATATTATAAAAACATTCAACGAATTTCTTGCTATTAGAGATTTAGCTAAAAATACTATAAAATCTTATAACAGCTTTCTTCGTTGTTATTTATTTTGGGTTGATACCGAACTTAAAATACCAGCAAAAGAGGTTTCACCTGAACAGATTCGCAAGTTTATTCTTTACTTGAAGCAAGTAAAAAAAATATCAAACAGAAGTATTAATGCTTATATTTCTCAAATTAAGTTTTTGCAACTCTACGTTTTAAATCGTACATGGTCTAAATATGATGTACCATATATGAAATTCAATACATACTTACCCAATATACTTACAAAAGAAGAAGTAAGTGAATTTATTAGCACAATGAAGAATCTAAAACATAAAGCTTGTATTGCTCTTTTATATTCAGCAGGACTAAGAGTAAGTGAATTATGCCATTTGCGTTATGAGGATATTGACAGAAAGAATATGCGTATCTATGTACGTTGTTCAAAATCAAGATCTGATCGATATGCTATTCTTTCTTCTAATGCCTTAGCTATACTTACTGAATACTGGTACGCTTTTGATCAACCTAAACAATGGCTCTTTCCAGGTAGAAAACCAGATTCGCCAATTGTATCTTTTACTGTATCTCGTTTCATTGCTGACCATGCTTCTTTTTTAGATTGGGATTGCAAACCGAATGCGCATAAATTTCGCCACTCTTTTGCAACTCATTTATATGAGCAAGGTGTGGATTTGCTTACAATTCAAAAATTGCTTGGTCATAAGTCTATTAATTCCACCACTATCTATGTAAATCTCGCTCGTGATTTTTCTTCTAAATACAAAAGTCCCTTTGATATGGGGGTGAAAAAATGAGCTATAAAATTCAAGAAGTCTTCAATCGCTTCTACTCTTCTTATACTGATAAATATGGAACAAATTATGAACATGCTAAAGTTGCAAAGGCTATTATGAGTTGCAAAACAAATGCTTTAGGTGCGAATGCAAGTATATGCACTGACTGTGGAGGTATTCAAGTTTACTACAACTCTTGTAGGAATCGTCACTGTCCTTGCTGCCAGGCACTTGTTAAAGAAAAATGGATCGATAAGCAAAAGGAAGATGTTATTGACGCTCCATATTTTCATGTTGTATTTACTGTTCCCAGTGAATTAAACCCTCTAATCTATTCGAATAAAAAAACTCTCTATGGATTATTGTATAGAGCCAGTGCTGATACTCTACTTGAATTAGGGCTTAATCCAAAACATCTTGGTGCTAAGGTCGGTTTCTTAAGCATATTACATACTTGGGGAAGCTCACTTACATTTCATCCTCATATCCATTCTATAGTTTTAGGTGGAGGATTAACAAAAGAATTAAAGTTTGCATCTAAAAAGGAAGATTTTTTATTTCCTGTTCGTGTTGTATCAAGACTTTTTAGAGGAAAGTTCCTGGCTAATCTTAAAGAACTTTACAAAACAAAACAGCTTGAGTTTTTTGGTAAAGCTAAAAAATATGAAAAAAGAAATGAATTTGAAAAGCTACTTACAGTTTTATACAAAAAGGAATGGATACCACACATTAAAGAGACTTTTAAAGGAGCAGCAAATGTAATAGCCTATTTAGGAAGATATACACATAATATTGCTATTTCAAATTCCAGGATACAAAAGATATCAAAGGAAGGTATTACCTTTAAGATAAAAGACTATAAATCAAATCAAGAAAAGAGCATGACACTTAATCCTATAGAATTTATCAGGCGATTTTTAATGCATGTTTTACCTAAAGGATTTGTCAAAATCAGACGTTATGGTATTTTAAGTAATAAATCTAAAAAGATTTCATTAGTTATTTGTAGAAATATCTTAAAAGGTATATATCCTAAATCGCGCCTAGCAGGACTAAAAACTGTAGAAATCATAAAAGAACTATTTGGTATCGATATTTTATGTTGTAGACATTGTGGTGCTAGAAACCTAAAACCTTATCCATATTTTCATAAAATGGAATAAGGAGTCCACAAATGAATATTTTTCCACTGTCCTTATTAAGGTTGTTAAGCATGCTTATTTTTAGGTTTTTTACCTTCAAGTCTTCCAAAAAAGATTTAATCATACATATATGATAAGTTTTTTGACTACTTCTAAATTATTGAATTCCCATAGAGATTAAACTTCCGCGACTGTTGTTCAAAAGGAAAAACTGCAATTGAGCACAAGTCTGCACTCAACTACAATTCTTTCCTTAAAAATTATACCATATTACACTGTCTCCATGAATTAAGGGGGTAATTAACGAGACTCAACCAGATCTGTTCTGTAAAGAAGGCTTGCACTGAAAATACAGACCATTCAACAGTGTTATGGGAAATATCC
>JAYEHE010000169.1:0-3479 GCA_034659415.1 Candidatus Zixiibacteriota bacterium
CAATAGCCTGCTCAAGAGTATCTGATGTTACTATCCCATAAATTATCGGCAAACCTGTATCAATCGCCAAACGAGCAATACCTTTGGAAGATTCAGCGGCAATATATTCAAAATGAGGTGTATCCCCTCTTATCACAGCCCCCAAACAAATCACAGCATCATATTTACCTGATTTTGCCATCTTAGCGGCGGCATATGGAATCTCAAATGCCCCCGGTACATAAGCAACAGAAATATTATTTTCCTCACCGCCATGACGTTTAAAACAATCCATAGCACCCGATAATAATTTATCAGTCAAAAATTCATTAAATCTGCTGACAACAACACCAAATTTGAATCCACCAGCTGATAGATTTCCTTCAAATACTTTATGACTCATTTTATCTCCTAACTCTTATATATTATTTAACAAATGACCTAATTTATCACGCTTGGTTTGTAAGTAACATTGATTATATTCCCCTGGTTTAATTTCGATTGGAACTCTTTCAGTTACTTCCAAACCATAACCTTCTAAGCCAATAATTTTTTTCGGATTATTTGTCATAAGTCTTATGGAAGACAGGCCGAGATCGACTAAAATTTGAGCACCAATTCCGTAATCACGAAGATCAGCTTCAAAACCAAGTTCTTCATTGGCTTGAACCGTATCTCTTCCTTCTTCCTGAAGTTTATACGCCAAAATTTTATTAGCTAAACCAATTCCGCGTCCTTCCTGACGCATATAGAGTAAAACCCCCTTACCTTTTTCATCAATAATTTTCATAGCATTATGAAGTTGATTACCACAATCACATCTACTGGAACCAAACACATCTCCTGTTAAGCAACTAGAATGAACCCGTACCAGAATATTATCTCCCTCAGTCACATCACCTTTTACCAGAGCCAAGTGATGATGGTCATCAATTTCTGATTTGTATAAATGTAACTTAAAATCACCATAAGCTGTAGGAAGATTTACTTTGGTAATCTTTTTAATCAGTTTCTCATTTGTCCTACGATAAGCAATTAAATCTTTAATAGTAATAAACTTCAAATTATGTTTTTCTTTAAACTTCATCAAATCCGGAACCCTTGCCATAGTTCCATCTTCATTCATAATTTCACACAAGACCCCCATAGGTTTTAAACCGGCAAGTCTTGCTAAATCGACAGATGCTTCCGTATGCCCCGCTCTGGCTAAAACTCCGCCTCTTAAAGCCTGTATAGGGAAAATATGTCCGGGACGACCTAAATCCTCCGGCTTCGAGCTGTCTTCAGCAATTGTTTGTATCGTGACTGCTCTATCCGCAGCAGAAATACCAGTTGTTGTATTTTTGACAGCATCAACAGAAACTGTAAATCTGGTACCAAGTAAAGCCGTGTTATTATTTACCATTGGATGAAGCTCTAATTGTTCAATCCTTCTTTCATTGAGACAAACACAAACAAGACCCCGTCCGTGAATAGTTAAAAAATTTATCGCTTCGGGAGTAATGCTTTCAGCCGCCATGATTAAATCGCCCTCGTTTTCGCGGTCTTCATCATCAGCAACCACAATCATTTTACCGGCTTTAATATCTTCTATTGCTTCCGGAATTGTATCTAAATTATTTTTCTCAGCCATTATTACCATCCGCTCTTTAATAGTTTTTCTTTTGTAAGTTTCTCAGCCTTTCCGCTTTGAACTATGTTTAAAATATATTTTCCAATCATATCAAATTCAAGATTTACCGGCGAGCCGGATTTTAAATCAACCAAAGTAGTTTTTGAAATAGTATGAGGTATCAAATTGACATTTAACCAACCGGATTTGCAGTTGTTTATTGTTAACGAAATGCCGTTTATGGCAATGGAACCCTTAGCAATAACATACTTATCAAAATCAGAATTATAATTTACAGCTAACTCCAAAGAGTCACCATCTTTTCTAATGTAATCAACATTTCCGGTAATATCTATATGCCCGCTCACGAAATGCCCCCCCATACGATCGCCAACTTTCAGAGCCTGCTCCAAATTTATTTTATCATTTGCTTTATAATTTTTAAGAATCGTTTTATCGATTGTTTCCTGAGATGCATCAACAGTAAAAATATCTTTATCTTTGGAAACAACCGTTAAACAGGCTCCGTCACAGGCAATAGAATCACCGATATTCATCTGTGAATAATCAAGATTAGATTTTATTGATAATACAATATAATTATCCCTCTTATTTATATTTATTATCTTGCCTGTAGTTTCAATTAAACCGGTAAACATGGTTATCCTTTATTCAAATAGCCGGAAATTATAAAATCATCTCCTGACTTATTTACTGAAGAATCAATCAACTTTAAAGCATTGCTGATTTTACTTATCTTTAAATCACTTATACTATTTAATCCGTTGCCCAAAAGTTTTGGAGCGGTAATAAAATAACACTTATCAATTAAATTTTCCTTAAGAAACGATGTCACCAACGTTGCCCCGCCTTCGACAAGCATTGATTTTATTCCAAACTGATAAGCCTGTGCCAGAAAGTCATGCAGATTCACCGAAGTTGATTTGTTACTTTTTAAACCCCAATAAATCAAATTATTCTTTTTTATATTTTTGTTAATATTATCTAAATTTTTCTTGTTGCCTACTAAGATAGTTTTGTAATCGTTGTTTTTTGCTACCAAATTACATTTGGGGCTAATATCAAAATTATCACTAAGAACTATACGATACGGATTAATGCCTTTAAAATTCCTAACAGTAAGAGATGGGTTGTCTGCTTTAACCGTACCACTGCCAACAACAACAGCATCAACTTCGCTTCGTAAACGATGAGCAAATTTCCTTGATAAATCTGAACTAATCCATTTTGAATCACCGTTTGAAGTTGCAATACGTCCATCCAATGTTTGAGCTAATTTCAAAATAAGATATGGCTTATTATTTTTATTATGACCAAAGAAAATATCATTCTGTTTGAGGGCTTCTTTTTTTAAGACCCCGCTTTTTACATCGATTCCGGCTTTTCTCAAAATTTTAGCTCCCTTCCCATTCACTCTTGGGTCAGGGTCTTTTATGGCATAAACAACTCGACTAATACCGCTTTTGATAATTGCGTCTGTACATGGTCCGGTGCGACCGGTATGGCAACATGGTTCCAAAGTCAAAAATAAACTGCTCCCCTTAGCATTATCTCCTGCTTTATTGATTGCTAAAATCTCAGCATGAGGTTGTCCGGCTTTTTTATGATAACCCTTCCCTATAATTTCACCCTGCTTAACTATAATGGCACCTACCAACGGATTAGGACGAGTTGTTCCCCTCCCTTTTTCCGCTTGAAAAAACGCCATTTTCATATATTCAGCATCTGATAAAACAGACATAAAAAAACCCCAATTTTTTCGGGGCAATAAATATAGGTGTAATACCTTTACTTTATTTCTTCTCCCATCCGGACTATACCGTCGGCGTCTTAATTTCAAAGACTCTGCCAGAAGACAGGGACGTCT
>JAYEHE010000170.1:0-3473 GCA_034659415.1 Candidatus Zixiibacteriota bacterium
CTAAAATTGTATCCTTGTCAAATCTCCTTAAAGTATCTCTAACCGTAACAGAATCGACACGAATAGTATCTCTTAAAGAATCAAGATTACGTTGATACTTGGCAAACCAAAGACCATACCCATTAGTTGACATATCCCTTGTATTTAATATTGTTCCCAAATGACCGCTTTTTATATAAGTAGAATCATCAGAAACTGTTTCCATACTGTACCTTACTATTGAGGACCAGAGCGGAATAGTATCACTAATTTCAGGGAAAACCATATTAATTACATCATCATTCGGGTCAGTAGCGTAATCTATCACCATAATTGCCGATGGTCTGGAAGGTGCTGGATCTGGATATTTTTCTACTGAAACGAATACTTTTGAGTATTTATAAAAATCATCACCAAGAAGAAATCTGTTAGAATCAGGTTTAATAGCCCCAAATTCATCATAGAATTGTTCTAAAACATGATTATATCGAAACTTACCCAAAGAAACCGTGTCCGATTGGTCAGCTACCCATAATTCATAAATCATTCCATCATAACTGCTTGGAAAATTCCAAAGCTCATCTAAATAAACATAAGTGTTTGTTACTTCGATTAAAACATCGTCAGGTTGGGAACAGCCAATGTAAATAGTAATCAAGGCAATCACTAAAGTTAAAAAAACCAATCGTTTGTTACGATTATTCATCAAAATTGTTCCTCCTCAGCATTACGCCGAATTCTCTGTTCAAAAACCGATCAGAATTTAAAAACAAATAATAAAATACTTCAGCATACAGGTCAAGTCTTATTTCCTTGTTTTTCCTGTTAAATCACAGACGAACTTGTGGTTAAATCATCTAAAGGAATTGTATCAATTAGTCGATGAGTTATTTAAGAGAAATATTCAAAAATAAAAGAAGGTGTATAATTGAATAAATGTCCCAAATGTCAATCTATAGTGTTAAGTGCCGTTAAAGGCATATGCGATAATTGTGGAGCATTATTAAATCAACCTGCTGATAATCAAGTAGATAGTAAAGATGATGATCTTGAATTTGTTATTACGGAGACTTCAGAATCAGAATCAGAGTTTGTCGGTGGAGCCAAAAAATTTACTCCTAATGATGATACTAATGAGTTGGGTATTACATCTAATGCGGAGATAATGGAAAATGAAACCGAACAAGTATCCGAACCAAACATATCAGATGAAATATCAGAAACTTCACCAATAGGTGAATCTGCTCCAATTTTACCAGAACCAATTGATGAATACTCAAGCCAGGACCATAATTCAATCGACCTTCCCCCCTCGGCTCCCGACACTCAACAAAAATTATCAGATGCAGAAATTAATTCAATCAAATCTGGTATGAATAACCATTCCAGTAACGATAAATACCTATCTGACTCCGAAAGAAATGAACTCCTTTCAAAAATAAATAATATTCCACCAAAACAAACTGAACAAAAAGAAATAGAAGAAAAAAAGCCGGTATCTGTCAAAGAAGCTACAACACCGGAACTTCCAAAACCCAAAATGGCAGAACGTCCCAAAGCAGTTGCTTACTTTTATAAAAATTTTATTCAAGTTACAGGTGTTGCCGAACTTTATAACGGCGATGAATTTGCTGTAAATGAGCGAGAATACATACTTCGCCCTAAAAAAATCAGCCGGAATATTATTTATACTGTTTCAGCCGGACTGTTTACAGTTATTCTGTTGTTTATAGCCTCTTTCTTCATCAAGGATACTAACTCCGGCATCGGACAAATTATTGGAATAGTGACAACAGATAATGGCACGCCTTTAATTGAATCAGCACTGATTAAATTTCCCGAAGATAATATTACTGTCGAATCAAATGCACAAGGTTTTTTCAATTCAGGTGATATATCGATTGGTACTCATAAAATTCTCTACATTGTTAATAACGAAATCATCAAAGAAGATTACGTCACAGTCATGGATGGAAAAATCTCGACTATCTTGATGACCCCTGAGCTATACTCCTACGATAATGGCGATAATAATACATTACAAACTCCACAATCTCAGAAAACAGCAACACCGAAAATAGAGCAGAAAAAAGAAACAAATAAACTCGCAGTTAAAACAGTTCAAAAAACAAAACCAAAAGCAACTTCAAAGAAAAAGAGAAAAACTCCAGGGAGAATAGTTCTTGCGGCAAATGTCGAAGGAGCCAAATTCGTCCTTGATGGCAATGTTATGGGAGCCGGTAATCTAACTTACTCAAAAATTAAACCAGGAAAACATTCCTACACAGTATCTCAGGATGGATACAAAGAAGCCGCCGGAACCTTCACTTTGTCCTCCGGACAAAAGATGAAACTAAAAGTTGCTTTGACGCCATTGGAAGACTCAGAAAAAGCTATTCAATTTGATATCGAAGACTTTTATTATTCGGGAGTTTCAGCATTTAAAGAAAAAAACTATGAAACTGCTATAAATGACCTGACCGAAGCTATAAATCTCCAACCAAGTTTTGCAGATGCTGTTCAATTAAGAGGTGATGCTTACTTAAAATTAAAAGACGATGAAAACGCTTTTAATGATTTTGTGCGGTCAGCAGAAATCTATCAATTTAAAAAAGATTATAATAGTGCAATCACATCATACCATAAAGCAATTAATGCCGATGATAATAACATAAACGCTTATATCGGTCGAGCAAAATTATATATGGCAAAAGGGCAAGAGATAGCCGCTGCCGCAGATTTTGAACAAGCTATTGCAATCGAAGACGATCATTTCCAAGCTCAATATGGACTGGGAGAAGCAAGATTTCAATTAAACAGTTTCAAGGACGCCACCAAACATTTCAAGAAAGCACAAAAAATGGATAAAAATAATCCGCTTACTTACCAATATCTCATGCTCTGTTATCTGAAACGAGACAAACTTAAAGATGTCAAAAAAATGTTTGAAAAATTTACTGAAGTTGCTACCGAAAAAAATGTAACAGAATTTGTAAAAAATAAAAAATATAGTGCTGTTATTGAAGTTATTAATAAACAATAGAGATTATATATGTGTAAAAAATTAAACTGTTGGGAATTTAAAAATTGTGGACGAGAGCGAGGAGGATTACTCGCAGATACATTGGGTGAATGCCCAGTATCAAGTAGCATGAAATTTGATGGCCAGAATAATGGAGTGGGAGCAGGACGAGCCTGTTGGCTAATTCCAAATTCAGCTTGTGCTAAAAATCGTTTAAACAATACAAGTAGATCCTGTTTTGATTGTGCTTTTTATAAAAGGGTTAAGTTTGAAGAAGAAAATGTTCCTGTAAAAGAAACAGAGGTTATTGAACTTAACTCAAAGACAATCAACAAAGCAACTGCTAAATAATATACGCAATTCTGTTCCGCACACCTCGCCGTATTTTCAACCATGGCGGACGAGTCCGCCGCAGGCGAGCAAAGCAATCTAAACCGTTCAACTCTGTCATTGCGAATCCGCCTCAGGCGAG
>JAYEHE010000171.1:0-13972 GCA_034659415.1 Candidatus Zixiibacteriota bacterium
GAAAATCTTTTTCTGCTGGTGTTGATCAATTTTGGGGGATGTTGGGAATATGGGTTATTGAAATTTTTTCTTTTATTATCAGCTTTATAGTTATTGCTATCCCAATAATTATTATGTTTGTAATATCTCCAGTATTAGGAGTGATTGGAATTTTATTAGCTATTCCATTTATATTTATAATAATTTTTATTTTGACAACTATTTTCGAATTAGCCGTAAGGGCTTATGTTTTAAGAAAAGTATCAATAAGTGATTCAATTGCTGAGGGATATGAACTGCTTAGAATGTATAAATGGAACAATTTTATAATATTTTTGATATCTATTTTGATAGGGCTTATTTCCGCCATAATAACTACTGCGGTTATTTTGATTGCAGTTGTTCCTATTGGTTTGGCAGTGTATGCCGCTTCAGGCATCTGGGTTACTTTTGCAGTATGTATTCCGATAGCTTTTATTTTAATGATATTATTTAGCGGCTTTTTAGGGACATTATCGGATTCGGTTTATACTCTTTTCTATTTCGAGTTGCTCGAATTACCAAATAAAAACAAACCTGCTGTTTCTTCTTCATAATTTATCTTATTTTAATTGCATATTTCACTTAGGAACATTATTTATTAAAATATATGATTAAGCGTTTAATAATATTTGTTCTGGTTTTGTGTTGTGTAAGTTCTGTTTCAGCCCAGAATGTTGATTATACTATTTTTGAGTATGATGGGTTTATTCCGATTGTACATATAAACAAACAAGCCGCATCACTACAAAGCTCTTTATTTCCCGATATGTATAATAATCGTTCAGTAGAACGTGATATGAAATGGGTCAATAGAAATGATTCGGTATTATCTGGTTTTTGGTCTGAAAAAGGGGATACTATTTTACATGTCCTGAGAGAATTATCCGGTCTGGAATGGTATGAAACGGAATTTGATATTTATTTAATTAAATTTTATACTTCAAAGGGCTCAGGTAATCCGGTCATTCTGCCATTAGGTGGAATTCATAACGGGAGCCTTATCGAAGCACCTCCTGAGAGTTTTTGCCAGAAATTAAATCTGATTTACCAAATGGCAAAAAGAATGTTAGATCAACCTTGGCGGGATGAAGATTCAAGTTTTCTATCAATAATGTCGCATCCGCTTATGAATCAAACTCTGTTTCGAAGAGATAACCTGGCTATGCTATTAGCTTTGGCTACTGCAAATAATGTGATGGGGCTTGATTTGACATATGAGGCGTATGAATCTGATTTCTGGGAAGATAAATTCCCCGGTCGAACAATATTTGAAACTTATTTCAAAGATAAATGGGTTCTTTCTCCTGAATATCCATTGTTGGCTTGGGTTGAAGGAGAACAATGGAATTCAAAACTTGTGCGGGCTACTCGTATTCCAAGAAGACAGAAGAAAGCAATAGCAACTTCCCCTGAATCATTTGTGGCTGGTTTACCAATTAAAGGGCAATTTGGTTTTTCTGTTAAATATGATGAAAATAATTATTTGGAAGTTGATAAAATTGATATGTATCGTCTGGCATACGCATGTGGGCTTCGTGAAGGAGATAAAATCAGAAGAGTTGACAATAAGTATATAAAAAATCAAAAAAATCTTATTGAAAAAATATTTCAAACTTTTGACGATGGCGGGAGTACCCTGAGATTAATTAGACAAGGCGAAACTATTGATATTATAATTCAGCCTTTATTGCTTCCTTCATGGGAAGATGATATTTATTTTGATGAATATTATGAAGAAAACGAATTTGATACATCGTATGATACACTTTTAGATAATTATCAATACCCATATGAAGACAGCTCTGATTATTAATTTAGAGACTCTTAATAAGTAACCATATTAAATGGACATATTACGTCTATTTTATAGATTAAATAGTATATATTATGTGTACGGTTTTTGTCTTGTATTTGGTTAGTTATGTTGGTGTGCAGCGAGATGTTATGGTTCAATAAAGTAGTATAAAAAATATTGACTTTGTCCTGTTTTGTAAATACATTTACAAAATTAGTAATTAATTAAGGTGGTGAAATGGAAAAAAAGCGACGAGAATTTTTAAAAGTTATTGCTGCGGGTACTTCCGGATTGATTGGAGGCTCAGCATTAGCATCTGAATCTTCTTCTAAGAAAGATACTGGCTCATATTTGGGAGTTTTGGTTGATACGGTCAACTGTATAGGATGCCGTAAATGTGAATGGGCATGCAATCAGGAGAACCAAGAAGAGAAACTTGAATTAGCAAAATTCGAAAGTAAAGAGGTTTTTAAAACCTCAAGAAGAATGGAATCGGATAAATTTACTGTTGTCAATTCTTATGATAATCCGAAAGCACCGGAAGAAAAATCATTTTTGAAAGTTCAATGTATGCATTGTAATGAGCCGGCATGTGTATCAGCTTGTATTGTAGGGGCTTTAACAAAATCTGAAAATGGTGCAGTTTCGTATGATGCCTGGAAATGTATTGGGTGTCGTTATTGTATAGTTGCCTGTCCGTTTCAGGTGCCAACATATGAATATCATGATGTACTTACTCCGGAAGTAAAAAAATGTACATTTTGCTATCACCTTATAAAAGAGGGCAAGGCACCGGCATGTGTTGAAATTTGCCCCGAAGAAGCGTTGACATTTGGAACTCGGAAAGATTTGATTGAGTTAGCATATAGCCGAATAAAAAAGAGTCCTGATAAATATTATCCATATATTTATGGAGAGAAAGATATTGGGGGGACTTCATGGATGTATTTAACAGGTGTTAATTATAATAAAACTCAATTACCGGAATTACCGGAGAGACCAATTCCGGAAATTACCGAATCAATTCAACATGGAATTTTTAAATCATTTATACCTCCATTAGCCTTGTATGGTTTATTGGGTCTTATAATGTATTCTACTAAGGAAAAAGAAAATTCAGAAGGGGGAGAAAATGAATAAACTTAAACATCATGAACACCCCGAACAAATGAAGGTTAAATATTTTAGTTTCGGTACAAAGATTCTAACAGTGATAGCCGGATTGGGAATGACCGCTTTTATCTATCGATTTTTTGTCGGGTTGGATGTAGCCACTAATCTGGATAATCAGTATCCTTGGGGGATATGGATTGCTATTGACGTTGCTTCTGGGGTTGCGTTAGCCGCAGGTGGATTTACAACAGCCGCTTTGGCTGAAATTTTTCATAGAGAAAAATACCATTCTATAATAAGGCCCGCTTTATTAACGGCTATGCTTGGCTATACTTTTGTTGCAATTGGTTTACTGGCGGATTTGGGTAGGTATTATAATATTTGGCATCCTATGATGCCAAATATGTGGTCGGGAAATTCTGTTCTGTTTGAAGTTGGTATATGTGTCATGATATATCTGACGGTTTTATATATCGAATTTCTTCCAATAGTAGTTGAAAGATTTAAAAGTAAAGTGAATTTACCAAGTCTTTTAGCTATTCTAAATAAACCGATTGAATTGTTTTTAAAGATTGCCGACAAAACCCTTGGTCGGGTAACTTTTATATTTATTATTGCTGGAGTAGTGTTATCCTGTTTGCATCAATCATCTCTTGGAACTCTTATGGTTATTGCTCCAACAAAAATGCATCCCTTATGGTACTCACCCTGGTCGCCATTGCTATTCCTATTATCAGCAATATCGGTCGGCTTTCCGATGGTGATTTTTGAATCAATATTAGCTTCAAGGTCATTCAAAATTAAACCTGAGAAAAAAGTCCTTTCGTCGATAGCCAAATACACTCCTATTATTTTATCTGTTTACTTTATAATTAAGGTTCTTGATTTGATTTACCGTGATGCTTTACATTATATATGGGAAGGATCGTTATCATCATATTCATTTTCCGTAGAAATGTTGATAGGTGTAATAATTCCTACAATTATGTTGCTAAATAATAAAATAAGAAATAATATTAACGGTTTGTTTATAGCTGCCTCAATGGTTATTTTCGGAGTAGTATTGAACAGGATTAATGTCTATTTGGTAGCATACAATCCGTTGTATGAAATCGAAACTTATTTTCCTTCCGTTATTGAAATAGCGGTTACAATTGGTTTAATCTCTACCTTGATTTTGGTTTACAGATTTGTAGTTATTGTTTTCCCGGTAATCTCAATTGATGGAGAAACCAAAAAAAAGATGGAAAATAAAAATCAATTTGGAATCATTAAGTGAGGATTGAATGAAAAAAATACTTTTTGTAATAGTTTTTGGTTTTTGTCTTTTCTGTCTAAGCGGAGCATCATATTCTTATGATTTGCTTGAAGGAGAATTAGATTGCAAAAAATGTCATACTTGTGATAATCCAACAAAAGATGATTTTTGTTTAAGCTCTTGTCCGAGATTAGATGTTGCTGATATAACCGAAAAACATAAATTAAAAGAAGCTCCTGATTCTTTTGTTATTGGGGAAATAGCCGATTTATTTTTACCGGTAGTTTTTGACCATAAAAAGCATGCAAGTATGTCTGAGATGGGTACTGATTGTGCAACATGCCACCATTATAGTCCGGAAGGTGAAATTCCGCCATGTAAAGAATGTCATGGAGGTGAAAAGAACCCCAACAATCTCCGTCAGCCAAGTTTAAAAGGGGCTTATCATAGACAGTGTTTATCTTGTCATCGTGAATGGAGTCATGAAACAAATTGTATTGTGTGCCATCTGCCATCACCTGATAATATAATGAATGCCGAATATGATTCTACTGATATTTTGGGTATTTCTCACCCAAAAATATCTGCTCCCTCGAAAAAAGTATTTCATACTTCGTATGAAAATGGTGACATTGTAACTTTTTACCATTCTGAGCATATTGATAGATTTGATTTGAAGTGCGTTGATTGCCATAAACAAGAGAATTGCAGTTATTGCCATTATTTTGATAAGTCGGACCATGTTGAAAAAACTGAAAAAGAAGTGCATGCTTTGTGTAATGATTGTCACAAGGAAGATAATTGTGATAGATGCCATGATTCTGTGGAGAAGCCTCCTTTTGATCATGCATCGACCGGCTGGAAACTAAGCAAACATCATAAAGGCCTTGAATGCCGAAACTGTCATCCGACCGGCAAGAGAATTACTAAAATGAACGGTGATTGTAATGGTTGTCATAGCGGGTGGAATACGGATAATTTCCGTCATGAAGTTACCGGTTTACACTTGGATGAAATTCATTCTGAATTTGATTGTGAAGATTGCCACACTGATTTGAAATACCATAATAAACCATCTTGTGATAACTGCCATGATGATGGAAAGAACTACAAGACTGATCCTCCGGGACACCGGTAAAAATAAAAAAAAGAGCCCGCCATTGATTGGCGGGTTTTTTTATAAGCAATTTCTTAGCACAAATGTTGGGTTTCTCATCGCCTTTGGTTGTAGATTTTGCTATTGGTTTGCGATTTGGAACGCCGACCTACAAGGTTTGTTTCTGTTTAATGTAGTGTACAAGGATGTACACCACGCACAAATACCGGGGTAGCCCACTGCACTCCTCGGCGCATTTTCAACTTGCAGTGGGGATTAAATTATTACAGTTGTATCGGATTATTATTAGACTGAACATTCAATAAAATTAAAAAAAGGGTGCTGACTTTGTCAACACCCTTAAGCTCTTCAATAGGGGACTCTATTATAAAATTAATTTTAGTTAGTATCAGTTTTCGATTCCGAGTTTTCTTTATCTTCTAAATCTTCACCCATTTCTTTTTTTAATTTTTCATACCATAAAGGATGATGCTCTTTGACTTCCGAAACAGACATTTGGCCGGTAAGCCATGTAAATGCCATTGGATATTGTTCCGGATGGAACATTACAAAGAATAAGTGGAAGACACCAATAGCCAGAGTTGCAAGCCAAGCTTCGTACAAGTGAATAATTTCAGAAATTTTAACAACCCAAGCGGGTAAGAAGCTTGTGAAAAATGCTGGATACCACAAGACAAAACCGGTGCCTGCCATAACAAATGTACCCCACACCAAAGCCCAGTACTCTGCTTTTTCAGTATAGTCATAGCGGTTAAATTTAGGTTTTTCACTGCTCATGCCAAGGTGATATTTAATATTTTGGAAAGGTTGTTTTAAATCATCTTTTGTAAACCAAATAGCTTTTAACTCAATTTTCCCTCGTTTTGTAAACAGTAAATAAAGAGCATGATGAAATGATATGATAATCAACAGAACTGCAGAAATTCTATGTATTACTGAACGAACAGGTTCAAAGATACCAAAGAAATGTAATACAGAAACCCACCAGGAATCAGGATACTTCAAAGCAAAACCTGTTACCGCAAGAGCTATAAAGGCTAACGAAAGAATCATATGCTGTATTATCATATTTCCGGTGAATCGCTGAACTGTTTTTACTCCTTTTTGACTGCGATGTTTATCAATAATAAATCTGAAAACTATTATAAGGTTGTGTGCTAGCATTCCTCCAATAATTAGCACGATAGCAATAATATAGATTACTTCTACCGTTCTGTTTATTGAACTGTACTGTTCTTCAGCAATGTTATGCGAATAACTTGCGGCAAAAGCCTGATTAGCCATCGGGTGACACTTTTGACAGGTTTTAGTGAGATTATCTGGATGAATTGAAGATGCTGGGTTTGATTGAGGAAGAACATCATGAGCTTTGTGGCAAGAAGCACAATTAGCTGATGTGGTAGATTTACCTCTGGTAGCCAAACCATGATATGAATCCTGATAAGATGAGAACCTTTCTTTTTCAAAACCATATTTTTCAATCAACTGAGGATCATTGTGACATTTTCCACATACAAATTCAGAAAGGTTTGTAGCATGCACATGTGAAGTAGGGTCACTGATTTGCAGAATTTCATGCTCGCCATGGCAGTCAGAACAATTAGGACTGTCAAGAATACCTGCCGCAAGTGCTTTGCCGTGGATACCACGTTCATACTGGATATAAATATCGTTATGGCATTTTGCACAGGTTTTTGGAATATTTATTTTATTAACTTTTGACCTTAGGTCCGAAGCTTTCTGTAAATCGTGCATACCATGACAATCATTGCACGATGCCGCCGAACCGATACCTTTGGAAATACCTTCAGCATGAATACTTCGCATATATCTATCAAAGGAATTTGTAATTTTAATATCAGGGTCATCAATTAATGATTCACGATGGTGGCAACTGGAACAGGTATAAGGCAAATTTTTAGGTGAAGTTGTTGCATTTGGATTTAAATGAGAAAGTATATTATGGGAGTTATGACAAGATGCACAACTTGGAGCATTGGGGTTATTTGTTGCCATTCCGTGAGCGGAAGCTAAATATATTTCACTTATCTCGTCATGACATACTGAGCAGTCAACCGGCTCTAATTGCTCCGGATGAGGGTAATCATCAAATCCTTCTAAATCTGTATGACATTCAATACAATCTAAAGATGCATGCACTGATGAATCAAGGGAGGCTTGAGTGACATACATAGATATAACATCACCTTGCTTATTGAGGCCTTCTAATTCATCATCTTCTCCATGGCAAGACAAACAGGTTTCAGAATCATCCTGCCCGAACACTTGTGGTGTTAACCATAAGAGTAAAATTAAAAAGGTAAAAAACAGTTTTTTCATCATAACCTCATATAAATTAAAATTACCGCAAAACAATATACTATAATCTGAATATCGGATATATAATATTTTATATTAATGTTTGGTTAAATACTATATAAAATATATCTTAATAGCCCAGTATAATGAAAATTTGTGATAGCACAAGTTATTTTATTCACAAAATATTCTGCCGGAGGCAGGCTCGGACTGATGACAAGATCAAGTTCTGTCGCAATGACAGAATTTAACGATTTTCTACAAGCCCTACGCTGAGGAGTACCGAACAGATTTTATTATATTATCAATAACAAAACAGCCCGCCAGAAGCGGGCTGTTTCTTTTTAAGAGAGGAGCAATAAAATTAGGATAATTTAGAAATCTACTTTAAAGCCAGATCTTACCATAAAATATGATCCGGTTTCAATTCCGTAAACATAACCTTGATTATCCTTTAAATCCACATAATCACCATCAGCTGACCAAGTGACAGCATCGGTGAGTTTGTATGTAAAACCTAATTTAAATGATAAAAATTCATAATCGAGGTCAGAATATGATGGGATCTTCTCCATATCAAAATCCTGATCCTCAAGATCACCATCTAAACGGTCTTCAACATCCGGCATTAAGACTTCTTGTAGTGAGCCTTCAGCAGTATAGTAAGTAACTGTTGAAAAGACTCTGAGTTTCTCGGTTGCCTTAAAGTTGGTGCTGAAATACATATTGGAAGCTTTGTTTTCATAGTCAGCCATAGTGTACATTGATCCATAATGTCGAGCTGGATCGTCTTGGGTCAAACCGTCCCCACCGGGGTCGGCACGAAATATATGACCACCTCAGCCATCAAACAAAGCTACCGTTACAGGTAGTGAAGATTTATCATAAGTATAAGTAAATCCGGTATTAAATGTCCAATCCAGATTTGGATTGTAGCTAATAAACAGATTAGGCTGGTACGAAGTATGTTCGACTTCCAATGAATCAAGATCATTATTTTTATCAAACTTTGCATTTAAGCCCATATTAATACTGATTTGATTGTTAGGAACATACGTTGACCGCCATTCAAATTTATGAACTTGAGTTGGCAGACTTGTTATATCCTGATAGCGGAGATCTTCCCGTTGGAAATAGAAAACCCACTTTGATGTATCAACCAGAGGTTCCAAAACACCATGTCCGCTTTCTTCAAAGAGACCACGTCCGGATATATACTGGTCTGTGATTTTTTCATAACGGTATTTAAGAGTACTGTTATATCTCAGTCCTTTTCTATGACGAACTTTAAGCTGTCCATACATCTTTTTGGTATTTAAGCCATCGTCATATACAGGATAATCATCCCGATTGTTCATATGATAACCAGCCGCAAGCGACAAAGTTACTTTTGGTGTCAACCGTTTGATCATTTCAGCATCGAATTTTGATACCATTCTATCAAGTGATGAATAACGAGTATAATCAAAATCATACGTATTACCATCAGTTGCACCTTCTCTATAAGTAGGCAAATCAATAAATGGATCATCTGACTGCAGTTTTTGAACCGCAACTTTGATATTCATTCTGGTATTGTCATTCATCCGGAAAGCATAACCAAGGTGACCGGTGTAAGCTTTATTGCTTAAGTCGGTGTATTTATTCTCAGTTTTGCTATAACCGGCGGAACCAGAAACTGTGCCATTACCAAGTTCTTTTTTAAGGCGTAAACGATGTGACATTTTTTCCGTTTTAGGATAACGGCTGAACTCTACCGTTGTGTCTTCATAAATCATGCGAGGACCAAATTCACCACCTGCTCCACCATGAACAGGATGTTTAGCGTCTTCATAATTGACGGTAGCATTTGTTGCATGATTTTCAAAAACCCGATAACCAAAGCGATAACCTAAATCAAACTGGTTATTACTGGCATCGATTCCAGCTTCAAACTGATGTTGGGTTTGATCAACTTGAGCGGTCATAGAAGTCATGTGACAGCTAAAACAGTGTGTTGAAGCTATTTTTTGTTCAGTACCATTCTTTAAAATAGATCTATGAGCTACTACTAAGCGCATATTATATTTATTGGAAAGTTTGGCTTCAATATTACTTGAAATTTCCTGCCGATGAGTATTATAATCTGCATTTGGGTCAAGAATTTCATGGGTCAACATTTTACCGCCGGCATTTCCCGATGAAGGCAGATATTCTCTGGCTTCCATAACGGTTAATAAGTCCTGACCTTCTTGTAAAATCATAGAGCGATATTTGAAATTCGCTTTGAATGTATTACCTACTGTTGTTCTGACTTTACCATAAACATTATGGTCGTCATAATAGTGGCCGTCGAGTGAAAACATTCCATTGGAAGATTTAGAAATGTAGTTCACTTTAAATTCGGGCATAAATTCATCATCGCCAAGATCATATTTACCAACTTGCTTGGTATAATCGCTAAACTCGGTATAATGAGACCCGAACCAGAGAGAATATTTCTCTTGAGTATCTTCACCTGCAAAAACAGTATTTACTGACAGGAGAAGAATCAAACAAACGGCAAATAATGAAAATAATTTTTTCATAACTTCTCCTATCTGGTCAAACCGGCACCACCGGTTGGAATTGTTTGTGACGGGTAGTCTGATCCATGAATTTCGGTATGACACTGGGTGCATTTAGTGAGCATACCTGCTTCCATAGAATCGTAAGTAGATGTTCCCGCTCTTTCAGGAGCCTGTGGTGTCTCAAAGTCACCCTCTACGCTAATTGCTGTAGTATGGAAATGCATCGGGTGACAACTAAGACATAAAGTAGGTTCGCTTTGTTTAAGAAGTTTAGTTGCTACGCTTCCATGAGGATTGTGACATATCATACAATCTTCATTAACCGGAGCATGTTCATAAATAAACGGACCTTCTTTTTCGGCATGACAACTGTAACAAAGTTCAGTAGTAGTATTGTTCATTGTTAGAGTTGTGTTTTCACCGTGAATACCGTGGCAATCTTGACATTCAAGTTTACCTTCGGCAATAGGATGATGTGAGGGCATAGAAAGCTCTGCCCTGACATTGCTATGGCAATCATAGCAAAGTTCATCACCTGTTTTTTGGGTAACAGTTCCTTCTGTCTGGTGTACTTTATGACAGTCGGCGCATGTTACTCCGGCAGTACTGTGTGAAGAGAACGACCACTCATCATACCTGTGGTTGTCATGGCAAGTAAGGCAGAGTTCTTTTCCACCAAACTGATCATGACGAGCAGGATTGATAATTTTTTCTGGGTCTCCGTCGGCAACATGGTCTATCGCAGAACCATGGCAGCTCTCACAACTGTACTGCTCCATGCTTAAAAAAATGCCATGTGGAGTTTCGTGAAACATCTCACTTACTTCATCATGACAATCAGCACAGACATCGTTTGCTACTCCCCCCATAATTGCAGGGGAAACAGCCAAGAAGACAACTAATATGCCTAAAACCAATTTTGAGCTGATTTTAAGCAAGTTGTCAAGCTTGAGATTGTACATGAAACCTCCCAATAAATTGTGAATAATAGCTATTTTAATAATAGCACCTCTCTATATATATAAAATTAATTTTATTCATTTACTGATAAACCTCTAATATAAATAGGTATATTATTGGCAATTATTTCTTCCGGTGTATAATTTTTAATTTGAAAATTTTTCCAGAGAGTCGTTCCCAATGAGCAATCAAAAACCATACCAATAAAACAACGGGCAATAATATCATTTTTCTTTTCAATAATTTTACCAATAGCAAAAAGACGATCAAATTGTTTAGCTAAAAATTCTATATATGAACCTCGAACTATTTTATAAACCTCGTTTGCTCTGGAATGTCCCTTAAGAGTAGAATATAAAAGCAACCGATACAGATCTTCATTTGCATTAAAAAATTTAATTATATGTTCAGCTAAACTTGTGAGAATATATTGTAAATCTTCTGAATTCTGAAGTTCTTCAAACAAATCTTCAAAATCTACTTGAGATTCTATTGAAACTAAAGCCGCTTCGTAAATGGATGCTTTTGATTTAAAATGTCTGTATAATGCTGGTTCAGTAATTCCAACTTCCGTTGATATCTCTTTAATAGTTACCTTGTCATAACCACACTTACTGAAGAGCTTGGTAGCAACTTCACGTATCTGTTTTTTTCTATCAATCTTACGTCTCACACAAACACTCCAGTTCGCATAGTTATCACTCACTAACTTGAGTTAAGATAAACTTTCTGATTAGCGAGTCAATAAAAAAATGACAATTTTGTGACAAAATTCACTATGTCCAAAGTTATAAGAAATCTTATATTTTATTGGTATATAATGTAATAACAATGAGTTATATACATTTATATGCTTATACGAATTAAAATATTAATGTATCAATGAGGGAGAATAGTTATAAGGTATTTACTTTTAAGCAATTATTGTGTTAAATTAGTACCAATTGATTTAATACATTAATATTGTAAAAAATGAAAAAGGATTCAGATGTCACAAAATATTATTGAAAAAATAGCTCAAAAATATGCAGTTGGTCTTGAAAAAGGACAAATAGTAAAAAGCGGTGATTATTTGTCGATTAAACCAGAACATATTATGACTCATGATAACACAGGGGCGGTTATTCCAAAATTTAATTCTATTGGAGCGGCTAAAATTTTTAATTCACGTCAACTGGTCTTTGCTCTTGATCATAATGTTCAGGATAAATCTGATGAAAATTTAAAGAAATATGAAAAGATAGAATCATTTGCAAAAAAGATGGATGTTGATTTTTATCCGGCAGGGAGAGGGATTGGGCATCAGATTCTTTGTGAGGAAGGTTATACTTGGCCCGGTACGATGGTGGTCGCATCGGATAGCCATTCCAATATGCACGGCGGGTTTGGGTGTTTGGGTACGCCTATAGTACGAACCGATGCCGCCGCAATTTGGGCAACAGGAAGAACCTGGTGGCAGATTCCTCCGGTTGCAAAAGTTACTTTAAATGGTAAGCTCAAAGAGGGAGTTACCGGAAAAGATGTTATAATAACTTTGTGCGGATTTTTTAATAAAGATGAAGTTTTAAATCATGCAATAGAATTTACCGGCGAAGGTGTAAAATATCTCTCAATTGATGAACGCTTAACTATATCTAATATGACAACCGAATGGGGAGCGCTTGCTGGCGTTTTTCCTATTGACGATATAACAATTAACTGGTTGGAAAAGAGAATAGCTTTCGTTGAAAAGCGTGGTCTTGAAGGAGTGCCGTCTGATAATGATAATAATGGCATCCATCCTCGCCTAAACAGGCAACGTCTGAGTGAATTAAAATCAAATATTGTAAAATCCGATAGTGATGCATCTTATTCCAAAGAACTTACTTTAGATTTGAGTTCAGTTGTTCCTCATTTGTCAGGACCGGATCACGTTAAGGTAATGACACCTGTTTCTGAAATTAAAAAAGAAAAGATGAAAATTCACAAAGCATATTTAGTCTCCTGTGTCAACAGTCGGGTTGAAGATTTAGCTGAAGCCGCCAATGTTATAAAAGGAAAAAAAGTAGCCGATACGGTTGAGTTTTATATAGCGGCGGCATCAAGCGAAGTACAAAAAGAGAGTGAACAACGAGGCGACTGGAAAATACTTCTTGATGCCGGAGCTATTGAATTACCTCCCGGGTGTGGTCCATGTATTGGGCTTGGTAAAGGACTTTTGAAGGATGGAGAGATTGGGATATCGGCGACTAATAGGAATTTCAAGGGACGAATGGGATCAAAAAATGCCAAAGCATATCTTGCCTCGCCTGCTGTTGTAGCGTCCTCGGCGATTTCCGGATATGCTGATATGCCGTTTGATATGGAATTCACCGATACAATTGCTACCATTAAAACTATTGAAAAAAAATCGGAAGATGAAATATCTGTTTCTATCATAGACGGTTTTCCTAATATGATTCAAGGCAAGCTTGTTTTTTGTTATCAGGATAATTTGAATACTGATGGTATCTATCCCGGCAAATATACTTATGTGGATGACTTTACAGCAAAACAACAAGCGGAAGTGGTGATGGAGAACTACGATACAGAGTTTGGTAAAATAGTCAATAAAGGTGACATACTGGTAGGCGGGTTTAATTTTGGTACTGGATCATCTCGCGAACAAGCCGCCACGTCATTAAAACATAAAGGTATCCAACTGGTTATTGCTGGTTCATTTTCAGAAACATATAAAAGGAATGCGTTGAACAATGGTTTTCTTACGGTAGAATGTCCAGAGCTTGTAAAAAACCTAAAAAAGCAATTTGGCGATGAGAAATTAACCATTGTTTCAGATAAAGAAATAACAGTAAATTTTG
>JAYEHE010000172.1:0-3463 GCA_034659415.1 Candidatus Zixiibacteriota bacterium
ATAATAATCATATTCAACCGTCCCACCATCAGACAAATCGAAAAGCGGCGATGTTAGTCGTACAGATCCACCGTCAATATCAGTATTGCCCAACACATTTTGGGTCAGATAGCACTGACCACTTCCATCACCATCGGTAATCGGATCATAATCCCAACCATCGTCATCAACCGGCACACCTCGTTGCCAATCCCCGCTGGAAGCTCCAAGATTTTCCGAAGTCCACCCGAGGTCAGCCTCAAAATCGTCATACAAAGTTGTTGAGGTGATTCCTACCTGAGCAGTATAAACATCTGTGGGAGCATTAGGAGGATTAGTCACCAGCGTTTTGCTTACGCCTTCTGCACTGATGTAAAATTCAGGGTTATCACCGCAATTAGCCGCAGGAAGCGTAGCCTCAAACATATTTCCACCAATTGAAGTCAGACTTTCTGTCAGGTAAATACCACCATCATAACGATAGTGCAGAGTTGCGGAACCTGGTTGGTAGGTTTCAATACCTTCAGTAATTTCAACTGAAAAAGATGTTTGCTCATACGGAGTAAGATACTGAGGGTAACCATCCGGCAAATTGACTCCCAAAAACGCAACATCTACTGCAAGAGCTTTAATGCAAAAATTGGCAGTTGTATCATCATTATAAAGGTCAACCCAGTTGACGCCATCATAGTAATAGCTTTCGGCTGGATTAGAATTTGATTTGACAATAGTCAGGTACTTGGACCCAAGCAGGACAGGTACTTCTGAAGTCTGACCATATGGATGGCCACCTGAAGATAACTGCACATAGACATAAAAATTGTCACCCTCAGTAAGTGAAAGTGGAGTATCTAAGTCAACAGTATGGTAACCTGTATATTCGAAAAAACCTGTTTTAGTAGCCAGTACATCCAATAATTCACCTTCCTCATATCGATCATAGATTGTTGCAGTGTAGGTAACGTTATCGCTGGCAGTAAAGAAGCTAACTGCGTATATCATTTCCGTACCCTCATCCGCACCATTGGCAGTAAAGGCATTAAAAGCCTCAGAGACATCAGTTAAAGTATTACGCCAGCCATGGTAGTCATGGTAATAGAAACGGTCATACGGCATAACAACAACATTCTGAAATGAAACTGCTCCCATTTCTGCATGTTGCCCACAGTTTTTGTCGTAATAAGATATCCAGAAATAACCGTTCTCACCCCAGGAAGCTCCCCAACTATTTTTTATTAACCATGCACCCGGTTCAGGAGCCTGAGTAATTTTAGAATCATCCCAACCAATAATAGCTACTGCATGATTGGGGTCGAGAGTAGAACTTGGTGGTTGGTAGTGAATATACCCTGACATAAATGAAGCATCATAACATAAACAGGTACCCATAACACCTTCGGATATAACTTTTTCTTTGATAATATCAATATTGCTTAGATTAGTCTCTGCTGTGTACCACTCCACATGACGCGGATAAAAATAATGATAGCTTGAATCATACCGTAAAGGGGCAGTGCTGTATGATTGTCCATCAATATCTCTCACTGCTCCCTCCCCACGAGACAGATAGGCTGTTGTTACACGATAATCTCCGCCTTGGTGGACCTCAAGTCCGGTGCCGTCAGGAGGGTCAATATCATCATTGTTGTACTGATTAAAACCATTCCACCAATCAAGATGATACTCAGCTAGATTTGGCTCGCCAGATTCACCGGCAGTATCCCAATTGCCGGTTATAATAAGATTTCCTTCCATTGCCGCCATAACGCCATGTGTCCAACAGGTACCACCTGTTTGACTTTTGACGGATGTAACATAGTTAGTTCCTTCAACATCACGCAAATCAAAACTGCTAGGTAATTGAGCCTGAACCGAACCAATCATGAAAAAGCAGGGAAACAATAAAATTGCAATAAGAAAGAATACGGATTTCATTTTATCCTCCATTTGGACAAGTAAATAATTGTAAACTGTTTTCAATATAACATGAATTTGTTTTTTTGCAATAGCCGAATCAAAACTTATGAAATTATGATATTCTTTAAATTTCTGTTTTAATAATGAGGACAAAAGAAATAAACTTACTGTTAGCGTAATTCGATAAATAACTAACCAGACAAATTGCTTTGAAATCGCAAAATATAATATTATGTTTCGAATCAAAATTATAATTTAAAGGACATAAATGCCTATTAAAATTGTTGTACTAACAGCTTATGCTTTGATGATAATCGTAGTTGGAATTGCCGGCTTTCGAAAAACTAAATCGTTTTCAGATTTCTTTTTAGGGGGTGGCAATGTAGGACCATGGATGACTGCTTTTACTTATGGTACAGCTTATTTCTCTGCGGTGCTGTTTGTTGGTTTTGCGGGTAAAATCGGCTGGAGCTTTGGTTACTCCGGTCTTTGGATTGCTATCGGCAATACTCTTATCGGTGTACTGGGTGTCTGGTGGATATTGGGACGCAGAATTAAAAAAATGTCAATTGAATATGGAGTACATACTCTCGCAGAATTTTTTGACAAGCGTTATAATAGTCCGTTTCTGAAATTATTTTCATCCATCTGCATCTTTGTATTTTTCATTCCTTATACTGCCGCAGTATTTATGGGGCTGTCCTATCTGTTTCGTTCCACTTTCGGCATTGACTACGTTCTGGCTCTGTCATTAATGGGTGGCTTCACAGCAATATATCTTGTACTTGGCGGTTATCGTTCAATGGCAATAATTGATGTTATCTTTGGAATCATAATGCTTGTTGGTGTTACTATTCTTTTGGGATCAATCATTGAAACCGGAGATGGTTTGGCTAACATTACAAACGGCATAGCGGCTATCAACCCTAAACTTACTGAAGTTGTAGGTCCGCCCGGATGGTGGCCACTTATAAGTTTGGTCTTTCTGACTTCGGTAGCCCCAATGGCTATGCCACAGTTAGTACAAAAATTTTATGCAATCAAAGATGATCGTTCAATCCGCATTGGCATGATTGCCTCAACGGTCTTTGCCTTAATCATCACAGGCATCGGTTATTTCGCAGGTGCCACCACTCGATTTTTCCTCACCCCTGAAAGTAGTCCTATGGCGTTCGAAAATGGCAAACCGTTATTTGATGCACTTATGCCGGAACTTCTAACCAATATTGTTCCTGATGCTCTTTCGGTTATTATTCTTCTTTTGATTCTCTCGGCGTCAATGTCAACACTTGCCGCACTGGTTTTAATATCGAGTTCAACGCTATCAAAAGATTTCTACGCCGGATTCATCAACAAAGGTATTAGTGATAAACGTCTCACGCTCCTGATGCGCCTAAGCTCTGTCGTTAATGTTCTGCTGGCTGTTATTCTGGCTTATTATCGTCCGGCGGGTATTGTCAGTATTCTGGGAATCTCATGGGGAGCTAATGGCTCCGGTTCGTGTCATCCGCTTGGAAAATAATCCCCAAATAAACGGACCTAAAAATGCGGAGCCAATAGCTCCCCA
>JAYEHE010000173.1:0-3451 GCA_034659415.1 Candidatus Zixiibacteriota bacterium
TTGAAATTGCAGAGGTTTTTATAACAACTGTCTATGAGGATTCTCATTCTTACATAAATCCATTATTAGACACAGCACGATTTATCAAACAAATGTGGAAAAGAATCTGGATGTAGAGTTTTATTCTGGGGTGGAATGGGATTTTATGATTATCCTACAATAAATTCTTCTCCTTGCTTTCAATGCTAAATCTCCATACAATTAGCCCATGCCAAAGAAAATGAAAATTCTTATCACCAACGATGATGGCTATTATTCAGATGGAATCAAAACTCTGTTTAAAGAACTATCTAAAAAACATGATGTTCTTCTGGTTGCTCCTGATAGAGAACAATCAGCCAGTTCCCATTCATTGACGCTGAATCATCCACTCAGACTGCACAAAATTGACAAGATTCGCTATGTGACCGATGGTACTCCAACTGATTGCGTGATGCTTGCAGTTCATCTTTTGTTCAAAAATAAAAAGCCGGACATGATTATTTCTGGAATCAACCACGGAGCCAATATGGGGGATGATCTGACTTATTCCGGAACGGTGGCGGCTGCTATTGAAGGGTCAATATTACAGATTCCTTCGATTGCTGTCTCGATGGCTAATTATATCCCTGGTACACCGATGATAAATGCGGCGAAATTTGTCAATCGGCTGATAAACAAATTTGAAAAATTCGAGTTGGATAGTTCAACTTTTCTTAATGTGAATTTACCACTTGATAATGGCAAACAGTATAAGAATTTTGAATTTACTAAATTAGGTTATAGGCAGTACAATGATATTGTCATTCGTAAAACTGATCCAAGAGGAAAAGATTATTACTGGATTGGCGGTAAGCCAAAATGGAAATCAACCAAAGGTTCCGATTTTGAGGCTGTCAAACGGGGTATGGTCTCTATAACCCCAATTAAAATGGATTTCACCAATCTTAAAATGGTCGATAAACTGTCTCGACTTGATATAAAGATTTAATCTGTTTTTATCGATACTTATATTAAATGATATTTATTGACAAGTTCTGAAAATAAGGTATTATAAATACTCTTTAATAATCGGGGCGTGGCGCAGCTTGGTAGCGCGCTTGCTTCGGGAGTAAGAGGTCGCTGGTTCAAATCCAGTCGCCCCGATTTTTTTTTCGTTGTTTTAAAGCCAATCAAAGATTATCAATATAAATAAGAATAATTAAAGGATTTATTATGTGTAATAGATTGCCAATAATAGGTGTCATTGGTGCTGGTGAATGTTCAGATGACATCAAGAATGATGCTTATCTGGTTGGGAAAACTATAGCTGAAAATGGCGGTATAATGGTTTGCGGTGGTATGGGCGGAGTTATGGAGGCGGCGGCAAAAGGAGCTAAAGAAAATTCCGGTATTACTATCGGTGTTCTTCCTTCGGCTGAGAAATCAAATGCAAATAAATATATTGATATTGTTGTTCCAACAGGAATGGGGAAAGCCAGAAATGTTATTATTGTGAATACAGCTGATGCTTTGGTCGCTTTACCCGGTAAGTATGGAACTTTGACTGAAATAGCCTTTGCGTTACATATGAATAAACCGATAATTTCTGTATCTTCATGGAGTTTCGATGAACAGATTATGCAAAATCAAAATCCGGTTGATGCTGTTCAAACAATTATGAAATTAGTTGGTGCTGTTTCTTGAGTTATTGTAGGGCAACAATAAAATGTTACGGCTTGGTACAGGGAGTTGGATATCGGTATTATTGCAATCGTTCAGCGTTGGCAATTGGATTGACCGGATGGGTTAAGAATTGCCCTGATAGTACAGTTGAGCTTGTAGTAGAAGGCAAAAAAAATAATATTGAAATTATATTGGATGAATTGAAAATTGGACCATCATCTGCTAATGTTACAAAAATTGATATAAAATGGGGGGAATATAAAAATGAATTTAGTGGATTTGAGGTAAGGTTTTAGAAAAGAGAAAGGCTTATGGACAAATTAGAGCAGTATGTCAGATCAGTCCCTGATTTTCCTAAAAAAGGGATAAATTTTTACGATATCACAACTTTGATACAGCATGAAGTAGGATATAGTAAAACAATAGATAAAATGACTGAATTTGCAAAAAGTAAAAACGCCGAGAAGATAGTAGCTATAGAATCCCGAGGATTTGTCTTTGGGGGAGCAATGGCAGACAGGCTTAATTTAGGGTTGATTACAATTAGAAAACCGGGTAAATTGCCATCGGAAAAAATATTTGAAGAATATTCACTGGAGTATGGTACTGATACCTTGGAAATGCATGTTGATGCTGTTAAGAGTGGTGAAAAAGTTGTGATAGTTGATGATTTGATTGCCACTGGTGGAACTATTAAAGCCGCCTGTAACTTGGTCGAACGTGTTGGCGGTGAGGTAGTTGGGGTGTCAGCTGTAATAGAACTTTCTTTTTTGCCTTGGAGGAAGATACTTAAAAATTATGACATAAATTATCTTATATCCTACGATAGTGAATAATTTAATTTTTTAATAAAAGAAATTTTTGCTAAAATATTGCCCCCGTAGCTCAGTAGGATAGAGCGTCGGTTTCCTAAACCGCAGGTCGCAGGTTCGATTCCTGCCGGGGGTATTAAAATTTGTTTAATAGCTTGTTTTTCGATATTTTTAAACTTAATTTTATTAAAATATCATGAAAGTTCCTATGAAATCGTTTGACATCACTTGCTTTGGGATATATATTTTTTGATTATTTTGAGAGTGAAACGTCTTACAGAAGATGTGCAACAATATAATATGTTGAGGAGTTGGGAATGAGAATGTCCTTTTTAAAAGTAACTTTTATTTTGTTAATTTTTGCTGTTCAAGCTTTTGGACAGGCGGCTATTAATTTACAGTCTGGTTTTTTGAATTTAAACTTAGATTTTGTTGGGTCAGGTGCCAGGGCAAAAGGTATGGGGAATGCATATCTTGCAATATCCGATGATATCAATGCTGGCAATTGGAATCCGGCAGGTTTATACGTACATGATTCTCCTCAAATAGGTTTTGGATATAGTTCACTAATTCCAACTGGAACCTCAAGTTTGGAAGCTGACCTGAATTCATCAACTTATAGTAAAGGTATTGAGCATTCAGGTTCACTTTCTAACCTTTCAGAATTAGTCTTTGTCTCTCCCTTTAGGTTAAAAGGTCATAAATTTGTTGGAACTTTTAGCTATTCCAGGACTTATGATGAATATTCCAGTGAGTCTTTAAGCTTTACTGTTCCAGGTGTTAGTGAACAATATAATTCTTCTGATGTTGATTATGATGCTTGGATGAAGGGTGGTATGTACACCATCAATATCGGATGGGGAACAAGAATTTATAATAATATATCAATGGGTATTGTTGCTAATATATATACTGGTTCTTTAGTACTTGACGCTAATATGGTTGAATCAAGCGATGGTGCTTTTAATTTGCAACCTGCTTTTTTCCAAACAACT
>JAYEHE010000174.1:0-3436 GCA_034659415.1 Candidatus Zixiibacteriota bacterium
GGGGTGGAGAGATGTGGAGGCTGAGGCTAATTGGGGGCTCAGTTCATAAAGTTGAAAAGTTTAGATAATTGATAATTGACAATGGATAATTGATAATTAATGAATAATGAATATCTTAAATAATTTTCAATTCACAATTCACAATTATGGAATGTCAGCCAGGGGGCTGGCAAATAACGCCTAGGAGAAATTTTACCAAGATAGGCTTTCCCATGATTCCTGATAACTTTTTACTTTTTACTTTCTACTTTCTACTGGTACGTAATTAATTACTTACCACTTACCTGACCGAATTTCAATCAGACTTTAAATAAATAATATTAGCTACTTGAACAGATAGTCTATAAATTTTTTAAGAAATCATCCCCAAACACTTTCTTAATCAAACACTTTCTAGCATAAAATGCCCTTGTAATCGGTCTCTTTTCTCCCGTGTTCGGATTTATTCCTCCGGCCCCTTTTGTTCTCGCCTGAATCCATTTTCCGTCTTTTCCCGTTAAACTTTCAAAGCCATTATTTATTAATTTATTTCTTATAAGTTCATAGTCTCCTTCAATCTCTTTTATGAACTTCTCATCTTCTAACATGTCGAAGGAAGAAATTCCTAAAAGTTTTGCCCTGCTCTTATCATTTTCGTACCACATAACGGCACAAATAATTAATGATTTTAGTTTTTCCCAGCAATGACTTTTAAAGAATGGTATGTTTATTAATTCTTTTGGGTTTATCATTGTAATTGCCATTGTTTCTTTTGGTGCAATTGTTCCATTTTTATTTTTCTTGAAAGCAATTGATTTCAATTCAAAGCCAAGCCCATTTGGAGCTTGTTCATTTCCACCCTCCAAACCTGCAAGTCTCTCTAAAACTTGCCCTTTCCATCCCTTATTGAGATGACTATTACTAAAAATAGTTATGCTGAATTTTTCGGCATAATCAGCTAAAAATTGTCCTATATATTTTTGTAAATTTTGGAGTGCAACATGTCTTGTGACCATAATTATTTATTAAGATTAAATTTCCTTTTTAAATTTTTACCCAATTCTTCGAATCTTTTAATAGATAAATCTAGATATTCTTTTTCAAGATCTATTCCGGTAAACTCTCTACCAAAAAAATAAGAAGCAAGGCCAGTCGTAGAACTTCCAGCAAACGGATCTAAGATCCTATCCCCTTTGTTTGTACTAGCTAAAACAATTCTTTTTAATAATTCAATAGATTTTTGTGTCGGATGTTTTCCAAAAGTTTTCTCATTTTTTTGAGGTGTGTTTATTGCCCAAACACTTCTCATTTGTTTTCCTTTTTCATGTAAAACTTCATAACGATCTTTTTTCCCACAATGTTTACATTTTATTTCTTTTTCATAATTATTTTCCCAATCAACCATTGCCCTGTAATTAAAAGTATGTTTTGCTTCTTTGTCTTTTCTTGCCCAAATAATTGTTTCGTGACTTGCAGTAAAAAAACGACAACTTAAATTTGGCGAAGCATTCGGTTTTAACCAAGCAATATCATTTAAAATATGATACCCACTTGCTTGTAACGCAAAACCACATTGATAAATTGAGTGATAAGTTCCAGTTATCCAAATTGTTCCGTTTGGCTTTAAAACTTTTTTGCAGGCCTCAATCCAAGCACGATGAAACTCAAAATTTTTCCTTATTCCATTTGTTAAATCCCAATCCCCTTTCTTTACACTTACCATTTTTCCATTTTGACAAGTAAAGCTACCACTTGAAAGAAAATAAGGAGGATCTGCAAAAATCATATCAATAGAATTTTCAGGAATTTCTTTCAAAAACTTCAAGGAGTCTGCCTGGAATAAGGTAAAATTTGGTTTATTATAATATGGTTTTTGCATAATTTAATTTATAATTTCTCAGAAATATTGAGTCTTGTTGTCCCCTGTCTAATCTTCCATTGTTATATTATCACAAGTCTACTTAAATATACAATAACTGCCAATGTTCATTCAACCACTCGGTGGGCTTTATTAAATAGACAGAAAGTGGTTTAATAGAAGCAAATTGAGAGAGGATACATTATTTATTTCAATAAGTATAGTAAGTTATAATTTAAAATAGCTGAACAGAATTCTTAATTTATAATCTAGAATTTATAATCTAAAATCTCTCAAGACTTGATTAAATGGGTAGAAAGTGGCTTAATGGGGAGGGAAATAGAGAAAAAGAATTACGTAATTAATTACTTACATTAAAAATATGCCACAAGATATAAAAATTTGGGAAGTTGATAAAAATGAGTTAAAAGAGATAAATAAAAAAAAGCTTGACCTCGAAGAACGTTTAGAGGGCTGGATTGCAAAGGATATATCACTTGTCGCAGACGATCTATTGATAATTGGACGACAAGTTGAAACAAATTTTGGTGGAGTAATTGACTTACTGTGCCTTGATGCTGATGGCGATATAGTTATTTTAGAACTAAAACGCGATAAAACTCCAAGAGATATAACTGCTCAACTATTAGATTATGCTTCTTGGGTAAAAGATTTATCCAATAAAGAAATATCCGAGATAGCTCATGATTATTTAAAAAACAATGGACCAATCGAAAATGCTTACAAAGATAAATTTGGTGATGATATCCCTGAAGTACTAAACGAAAATCACAAAATGCTAATCATTGCTTCAATAATTGATCCCGGCTCGGAACGTATTATTGAGTATTTATCAGACTCATATGGGATTGGAATAAATGCAGTAACATTCCAATATTACGAAGATCTGAAAAATAAAAAAGAGTTTTTATCTAAAGTGTTTCTTGTTGAACCTAATGAGGCAGATTATAGGATCCAATCAAAATCTTCATCTAAGCGAAAACCCTTAACAACGTTTAAAGAATTTGAAAAGCTTGCTCAAGAAAATGGAGTTGAAGATATTTATGATACTATCATGAGTGAAGCAGGGTTATGTAACCATTTTGACAAGATTGTCAATGGGGTTAATAATGTTTCATTCATTAAGGTTAAAAAAGAAAAAACTAAAACTGGACATAATAAGTCTCAAACAATCTTTAATATTTATCTACGTGTCAGTAACTCAAAGGACGGATTGTATTATGAAATATACCTAGATAGATTTATAGCATACTTTAAATATAGTAAAGATGAAATAAAAAAAGTGCTTCACTCCTATGAAAAAGATGATCCTAGCAGTGGCGAAGAAATTGGGGAAGGATATTTTAAAAACAAAGAAGAGGCTATTGAATTCATAGCTTTGTTAAATAAAACAAAAAAATAACTCCATGCCACAATTTTCTCATTCAAAATTACAAACCTATGAAAGATGCCCCCTGCAATATAAGCTCCAATACCTCACCAACCTAAAGCCGGAGCAGGAAGAGACGATAGAAGCCTTTGTGGGTAGCCGGGTCCATGAGACTCTGGAACTCCTTTATCGTGATCTACTGCGAACAA
>JAYEHE010000175.1:0-3435 GCA_034659415.1 Candidatus Zixiibacteriota bacterium
GCTGAATATGGCGGAAATCGAACTGAATGTTCTTTCAGGACAATGTTTGAACAGGAGAATCGACAACATATCAGAGGTCAAAACAGAGATAACCGCATGGCAGAATCATAGGAATAATCGGAATGCAGTAATTAACTGGCAGTTCACTACAAAAAAAGCACGAATAAAATTGAGACGCCTTTACCCGACATTAGATACTTGACATGACAGTAGTATGTGATAAATTTCAAGAAGAATATTAAAACAAAATTATAGAAGACTATTAAGAAGCTTCTCAATATCTGACATCATAAACGGTTTTGCAAGAAATCCATCCGGCTGAAGCTGACTGCTATTCTCTATTTCATTTAAAGAATATCCGGATATCATAACTACTGGAAGTTTTGGAAATTTACCTTTAACTTTTTCAAGAAGTTCAAGTCCGGTCATATTCGGCATACGCATATCGGTTATAACTAATGAAAATTTTGTATTACTTAATTGTTTCAAGGCTTCGTTTCCATCACGTGCACTAACTGATTCGAAATCAAATATTTCGAGCATTTCTGAAAGAAGAGAAGACATATTTGGGTTGTCATCAACTATTAAAATAGATTTTGCCATAACTTAAATCCTTACCTTTTTTTAGTTATCGGCAACTGATAAAAATAGTTAATAGTAGATTTAGTAACGATTTAAGATAAATTTGTTCGACAAAGAAATAATTTCTGCCTGCAAAGCAGGAAGCCCAATACCTGTTTTAGCAGAAATATAAAAATCTGAATTGTTGGTTATTTCATCTTTATCTTCTATTAAGTCAATTTTGTTATTGATAAGAAGATAAGATAAATTATCTGCGCCAATTTCGGTCAAAACTAATTTTGTTTGTTTTATTCTGGTTTCTTTTTCCGGATCAGAAAAATCAACCACATGTAAAAGTAAATCTGCTAAAATTACTTCTTCGAGAGTAGATTTAAAAGATTCCACTAATTGGTGTGGAAGTTTTTTGATAAATCCTACCGTATCTGAAAAAACAATCTTACAAGGATATCCGGATGACATAACTCTGGTGGTAGAATCTAAAGTTGTAAATAGTTTATTGGCTGTTGTAACATCTGCTTTTGTCAGTTTGTTGAAAAGAGTGGATTTCCCGGCGTTGGTATAACCTACCAGAGTTATTTTAAAAAGGTCTTGTCTTCGTTTGCGCTGGGTTTGTCTTTGAACGTCAAGTTTTTTAAGTCTTTTTTTGAGATGTGAAATTTTGGTACGAACCTGCCGGCGGTCTATTTCAAGCTGTGTTTCGCCAGGTCCTTTAGCTCCAATTCCTCCGTATTGTCGTGAAAAATGAACCCAGGCACCGGTCAGGCGAGGGAGAGTGTATTCAAGCTGAGCAAGTTCTACTTGTAATCGAGCCGCAGATGTTCGCGCACGGTCAGCAAAAATAGCCAAAATTAATATCGCTCTGTCAATTACTTTAGCATCAAGTGCTTTTTCCAAATTTCGCTGTTGTGCCGGAGATAATGTATCATCAAAAATAATACAATTCCCTCCTTTGTCAGCTAATCTCTCTTTTAGTTCACTGACCAACCCTTTGCCAATATAATAAGCAGGATCAGGTCTTGACCTTACCTGAACACGTTGCCCAAGAACAGTAGCTCCGGCAGATTCACTTAAAAAAGCCAGTTCATCAAGAGAATTAAGAACATGCTCCTTCTCACGAGAGTTTCTTGCTAATCCTATCAGAATAACTTTTTCTGTTTCTACTTTGCTATAATCAATTTGCATCTCGTAGGATAATATACGACTTTTTATCAATTTTGTGATAACTTTCTTTCAAAATGAAAGAATTATTTTTTTTACTCTTTTGCCGATATCAATAATATGAGTTTAATTGAAAAAATAATCTATACCGAAGGTCATCTGATTGACTCTAATTTGATGCGTCAAATTTTTGATATTATTATCAGCGATGGTGGAGCATTTGAAATTATTGATTTTCAGATTGGACGTAACAACGATGAGTACTCCAAAGCGAAAATCAAAGTTACTGCTTCTGATGATTTAAAAATAAATACTATCCTGCTCAAACTTTCCAGTTTAGGCTGTTTGATTGATAAGGAGCAGGAGATTGTTTTAGAAAAAGCTCCTGCAAACGGCGTTGTTCCCAATAATTTTTACAGTACTACTAACCATAAAACATTTGTAAGACACAAAAGTAAATGGCTCAAAGTAGATAAACTTCGCATGGATGGGGTTATTACTGTTGAAAATGATTATGCCCGAGTTAAAAAATTTCGTGATGTTACAAAAGGGGATTTGGTTGCTGTCGGATTAGCCGGCATAAAGGTTCAACCGGAATTTGTTGATCGGGACCGAGGAGATTTTGGGTTTATGTCCGGTGATGTATCCTCGGAACGTAAAGTTCAACTGGCTGTTGATACCACCGCTGAACTAATTAAAGATAAAAATAAAAAAGTTGTAACCGTTGCCGGACCGGTCGTAATTCATACCGGTGGAGCGACTGATTTAGGACGATTAATATCAAATGGTTATATCCACGGACTTCTTGCAGGAAACGCTTTAGCGGTTCATGATATTGAAACAAATCTTTACAATACTTCGCTGGGAATTGATGGTTCTTCGGGAAAACCGGTTGAGATGGGTCACCGTAATCATCTTCGAGCAATTAACGAAGTTCGTCGAGCTGGATCGGTAAGTAATCTTGTAAACGAAGGTAAACTCAACGAGGGCGTCATGCATGCGGTAATTAAGAGTGGCATCCCTTTTTCATTAGCAGGGTCACTTCGCGATGACGGACCATTGCCTGAAACTATTACTGATATGAATAAAGCACAGGATGATCATTTTAGAATATTAGAAAATACAGATATAGTTTTAATGCTATCAACTATGTTGCACTCTATTGCTGTGGGTAATATGATACCGGCAAAAGTGTTGACAGTCTGTGTTGATATCAATCCGGCGGTGGTAACTAAACTAAAAGACCGAGGCTCGATGCAAACAATCGGACTGGTTACTGATGTTGGTCTGTTTTTGCGTTTGTTAGCCCAGAAATTAATAGGATAAGTAACATTACTGCTTTGATTTTTGCAAAATAGTCAAATATCAACTCGAATCTGAATAAACGAAAATTTACCCAGGGCGGGTCGTTCTCTGCTTGACTGGGATTCCAGTATTTGTAATCTTTAAGAGTCTCGCTATAATAATTCTTAAATTAAGAGAAAAAATAACCTGCATCCACAGAAATGACAGGGAAAAGAGAATCTGGATTCCCTATCAAGTTGTTACACATTCCCACCGCAAGCGGTTTGTTGAAAAACCATATCTCAGTTGTGTTGGGTCCTGATTCACCGAAGGTGGATTGTGACCCGACACTTAAGTTGTTGTAATTAAAGAGCGGTGGGTCACAAAAATCTGTTTACATAGATTTTCAGG
>JAYEHE010000176.1:0-3419 GCA_034659415.1 Candidatus Zixiibacteriota bacterium
GCATTATAAACCGTAACCGGACTTCCGGCACTCCAGCTACCATCGGTGAAAGTGAGTTTTACAAAAATTAAATTATTGGAAGAATTAGTATATATTACATATAGATTACCCAAGGAATCCATCACTGCATCACATGGCAAATCAGCAGAATCGGTTACAATTGAAGTTGCGGTTGACCATGAATTATACGGTTTATCAGCATAAGTTAATTTGATGATTTGAGGACTCGTCTGAACAACCATAACCTGTCGCCCGATATATTCACCGTCCTCAATCTTAAATAGGCTTTTACTTGATGAAAATCCGAAAGGATAATTTGCCGATGTTTGAAATAGTTTCTTTCTCATAATTTCCTTATTTTAAAAGGGGCTTTTTTGAAGCCCCTTTTTTAATATTTTTATGAATAGACCGTATCAAGAATAACCGAAGCTTCTTTTAGAACTTTCGCATAAGTTACAGATTCAGTGATGACAGCTTCTTCAAATCGTTGCTCGATAATTTTATCATATTCCACCATCAAAGGTTGCGTAATGACTTCTTCCACTGCAAAACGATTATCCAATCCTATAACCAAATCAGTTGCTACTTCATCAGAACGAATCAATGATGCTCCCAGCGGGTTAAACAATTCACCGGTTTTCTGGAATCTGAAACCAGCCAGAGGGTCTTTGAATTCGTCTAATTTCAAAATTTCTTTCATTTGGTCTATGTGGCAGATAATCGTATTCATTTCAAACGGTGAAAATTGTGCCCAAAGCGTTACCAAATCATCATAAGTAAGAGTACCGGAAACGTCAGTATTGACAATTGATGCGGAATTACTGTTGCCATCACCATTGATAATTGTGTTAACCAACATTCCAATTTTATCAGTTTGAATTTTAAAGCCAATATACCAAAGCAGAATTCTGAACTGAGAAGTTGTTCTATACCGTAAGGCTTTATAGCTTGTTTTCAATGCCAAACCATAATCCGCCACATTAACTGCATGGTTCTGCTCGGTAACGAGCAACTGAGGGATATCAGCTCCATCACCAACCGGACGCATTGAAAATTTGGTTGTATCCGAAGTATCAATAAAAAATGGCGTGTATTTATTAGATGCAATCGAAGTTGAGTTTGCTACTAAACGGTTCAGCTCCGGTCTCATTGCCATCCCTTTTTTGATTTCACGAAGCATAAACTCAGGCAATAGTGCGGGAGCCTGTTGATAGAACTGCTCAACCGTTGTCGGTGATTTTCCACTGAGTTTTATGCCGGTTAATGCTAACTGTCTTTCAAAAGCATCAATCGGGCTTTGAGAAAACGAAGGGTCATATTCATCGGTTTCCAGAAGTTCTGAGAGAGTCATCCCCCGACTATCAGCTTCAAAATATAATTGCTTGTTTACCTCAATCCCCGAAGCACGGCTCAAATCAACAGATGATGAATTTGCCTTATCATCATTATTGATATTATTAACAGTTGGAGAATTTAAAAATTGCATAAAATCCATCACATCCTCCTTTAATTCAGATAAATTAAACAATCAGTTGTTCCGTTAACTTCAATTACCGTTCCACGGGCAATATTACTTCCAGCAGGATCTGATGCTACTGTGGGTGCTTGCTTAACAGAGTTTCCGGCACCACCTACAACACGATTACCAATTGATGGATAAGTTGTGGAAGTAGCCAGACGACATACTCCACCTATTTGTACCGTTGCCAAGCGATCACCATCATCATTGTCAGCCAATGTCAAACTTATCAATTTGCCAAGTAGCTGGGTATCAGCAGTGATAGGACCGACTTCATTATTACCGGTTAATTTTACCGGTTGGCCGATATTAGCATCTTTCAAATCATCAACATTTGCAGTTTGAGATATTTTAAAAGTTGCTAAAATGGGAGCTATTGTTTCAAGATTTTGATCTCGAATAGACATATAAATTCCTTTCTAAAAAATATACAGCGGGTGATAAAAACCCTCTATGCCGGGAAATTGAATCCCTCGTTATTTGTATTCAGCGTATGATTTATTTTTTGGTGAGTACTGATTTGTAATGCCAAAGCTTGTTGGAAAGGCATTTCTGAATTTTGCAGAGACTTTACGATAAATTGATATAAGTTTCATAGCCGGCATCTGTTCAAATGATTCTATCAAATTCAGAATTTCTTCAGTTTCTTCTTTGTTTCTGCTAACAGCCGCAATCGCTTTTAACATCCCTGATAATCGTTGGATATAATCCTGCCTGAGGATATTTAATTCTTCAAGCTCTGAATTATTTGATATAATTGTATTTTTCATAAGCAAAATTGTTTGTTTAATTTGATTAATATCCAAAGTGCCTAAATTATTATCATCCAGCATTTCCAAAACATCATCAATTTTTCTCTGGCAAATTTCTGTTTTCAATTTGTTCTCCTGATTTATTCATTAAATAAAATTCAATCCTCGCAAGTCTGGCTTCGATATTTTTCGAAAATTCAAAAAAATCTTCTTTATTAACTACCCCTTCTTTCAGAATCACCTCCAGATTTACCAGTTTTTTGTCGATCACGCCCACAACTTCCTGTTCCGCTTTTTCTGCTAATTCAACTTTTAATGACTGAATTGTCATAAAATAAGCCGCTACTATTCCAAACAGAATTGTAATCAGGTTTATTGCCGGAGCGTATAAAAGCAGGTTCCACCCAAGTTTATTATTTTTCATGTTAGCCTCGAATTTTAGTTGATTAAAACTTCAATCTATTGTCTCTTATTCTTATTAGAAGGAGGACTTATGTTGAAGAAAATAATTATATTTACCGTTTTAGTTTTATCATCACTCTTTTTCCTGAGTTGTGGTGAGAATAATATCCCGACCGACAACAACACAAACGCTGATGAATCACCCACAAATTATGAAGATGGCTTTAACCTTATGGGATTTGCCGATGGTCGTAGTTTAGTTTATCTTAAAGTTGACACCGTCACTTCACTTGATTCCACTTACAGCATCGATGTTACAAACACTTTTATAACTTTCAGTTTCTCCGGCAATGGTGAGAATTGGATAATTAAAAAAGATGGTACACCTTACAATAATTTGAAAGTTAGTGAATTTTCTATTCTTCTAAACGGTTGCTGGAAAACAATTAATGAAACAGAAGTTCTTAATTATTTTTCCGTCCCTCCCATGATTATGCCCAGAGAAATCATAGAAGATTCAATTTGGAGCGGTTATTTCCCGTCTTTTGAAGAATCTGACAGCACCTTCCTATTTTATAATGCCTACTATGGTTTCTATTTCAATAAACAATTTGTTGGGGTTGAAAGAATCATTATTCCTGCGGGAGAGTTTGATGCTTATCGGTTCGATGTTGACCTGTTTGATTCCGAATTTTCCGATTCGCCTGTTATTCAGATTCAGGAATACTATGTCCCTTCTCTTGGAA
>JAYEHE010000177.1:0-3411 GCA_034659415.1 Candidatus Zixiibacteriota bacterium
TCTATTTGTTTAAATGACTGCTCATCAGGGTTAAAAACTGTAATTCCTTCCGGGTACGTATCAGTTAAAAGTCCACCAATCCATAAACTACCAGAATCATTATAAATAGTATTTACATTATTTTGCAACAGCCCAAATGGCATAAATTCCATATATCCGGAGATACCGGAACCTTTAATAGGTCCTAATCCCCAGCTGGCAATCCAAATCTCACCAGAGTTATCATCAATAGCATCATTAATGTAAAAATTTCGGCCGTAAGAATCGACCAAAGTTTCTTTTGCAGTATATATATACCCTTCGGGGGGATGCATCATCTCATCAAGACGGATATGTTTATAGTCCAATTCAAAGTTATCAATCTCTGTCTGGGAAAACCATTTTTCCAGAAAAAAATCATATTCATAAATGAAACTTCCAGTTTCGATAAATAAATTTTCATCGAATTTATCAACCCAGATTTTATGAATGTCAGTATGGTCAATATTGTCCGCTCCGGTTAACGGCTCTTCCCATCGTTTTTCCATCTTATTGAAAACAATAATTCCTCGTGAAGTAGCAAAATAGACATATTTTAACGAAGCGGCAATATGCCTTACATATCTGAAATTTGAATAAGTTAAAATCTGCTCCCCACGCGGTTCTGCACATGTTGAAATATTAATTGCAAAAAAAATAAAATAAACTATTAAACAGAACTTTATTTTTCTGACCACTTTTTACCTTCCGCTTATTTTTCTGAAAGATAATCTAAGGTTGATGAACAAAACAGAGCCGTTGAGTAAATCAAGCTGTCTTCATCAGAAATAAATTTTGGTGAATGCCATGGTTTATCAGCACCGATTTTTTTATTCATTACGCCAATGCGAAAAGTAGCTCCGGGAACTATCTTCTGAAAATAAGCAAAATCTTCACCGCCTAATGTTTGTGGTGTCATCTCAATTTTACCTTTTCCAAACAAATATTCAAAATTGCGATTATAAATTTGGTTTACTTTGGCGTTGTTGTCCAAAACCGGATAGGCGGCTAAAATATTTATTTCCGCTTTAGCAGAATTTGCTTTGCAGATAGCATCAATTTTTCGTTTAACCAATTTAGGGATTTTTTTAGAATCCTCTTTGGTAAGAGTTCGGATAGTGCCAGTTAGAGTAACTTTATCAGCGATAATATTTCTGACTGTACCGCCTTCAATTTTACCAAAAGTTATAACAACCGGATTTATTGGGTCAACTTCTCTTGAAACAATTTTTTGGATTGATTCAATAATTTCAGCCGCAACCACTACTGCATCGACAGCATTATGAGGGCGAGCGGCGTGTCCTCCGGTACCGTGAATAATTATATCGAGATCTGTCACCGATGCCATCGTAACTCCATCTCGTAAACCAATTTTTCCCGTTGCAACATCAGGGTCAACATGAAGTCCAAAAATCATGGATACATTTTTCAGGCATCCTTTTTCAATCATTTCTTTGGCACCGCCAGGAGGAAATTCTTCGGCAGGTTGAAAAATAAATCTGATTGATCCGTGAATTTTATCTTTCATCTGTGACAATACTTTTGCTGTTCCCCAGATAGTTGCCATATGCATATCATGTCCGCAAGCATGCATACATCCATTGATTTTAGATTTAAAAGGAAGGTTTGTTTTTTCTAAAATTGGGAGGGCATCAATATCAGTTCTTATTGCTATTGTTGGTCCGGGATGGTTTCCTTTTAATTCAGCCAGTAAACCTGTTTTCATTTTAAGGGGAAGAATCTTTAGCCCCAATTTTGACATCTGTTCTTTTAAAAACGAAGTAGTTTTATACTCTTGATATGACAGTTCAGGGTACTGATGGATATGTCTTCGAACTTTAATCTGTTCTTTATGTTGTGCTTTTACAAGTTTGAGAATTTCACTTTTATAGTTCATTTGATTGCTCTAATGTTTTAATCTGAACCATTAATCAAATTAAATCTGAAAAAACCGGAGTTAAGTTTCTCAGTGGGAAGTTCTTTTAATTTATTAATAGAAATCCAAGGGAGGTTGCGATTATCATTAAATTTTGGAATATAGTAATCACATGCTTCTTCAGGAGAGCCGGTTGCTATTGCAAATAGTTTTTCATCTTTGTTATTGTGAATCATATTTAAAATTAAGTAAACATTTCCTTTCATCCCGTTTCTGTTCCATGTAACATATAAATCTCCCGGCATGAGTTCATTTTCTTTAATCTCAGTGCAGTTTTGGCTTAAGCTTAAATAGTTATTTTCCTGCATGCAAAAATGAATATATTTATAAAATTCCTTTTCAGTTGGTTCTTTTTTGATGTCCGGTTCGATAAAAACTTCTTTGCGGGCAGTGTACATCGGCTTGCCATTCAACCAATCAGAATAAAAAAGCGAATCTCCTTTTTTGGGATAGAATACGAATTGATCTTGTTTTTTATTAAGAAATAAAAATTCACCAAAAATGCGTAGTGGAAAATTCAAATCACGATAGAGATGTCCATACCATGGGAGATGCACAACACGGGAAACTTCGTCTGGCTCAAATTCTATGCCCCCATCCCATATACCTACTTTTTTATATTGATGCCAGATCGGGAAGTTGATAATCCAGTTTTGAAATTTATTTAAATTGGCAGGGTTAGGGTATTCATAACCGTCGGGCAATTCAAATTCAGTATAAAAAGTAAATACCGTGTCATCCATGCTAATAAAAGGATATTGTTTGGTATAAGTTTCAACTGATGTTTGTGAATTTGAAACGCTGATTGTTGATAACAGAATTATAAAAGCTAATAATATAATTTTTGAACTAACGTATAAATTATCTTTTTTAATCAATTGTCATTTCCTTCCATAATTTGCTGACACGACGTATATGAGGAATCGTGATTGATCCTCCGACAAGCATTCCGATTGACAAAACTTCGTCAAACTCTTTATCAGTTGTATTTTCTTCTTTTGCTCTAATAGCATGATAAGCAATGCAATCATCACAACGGAGCACTAACGAGGCGACCAAACCCAAAAGCTCTTTTGTTTTTGTGTTCAATGCACCATCACGGTAAACCGCAGAATCCAGAGAGAAAAACCGCTTTATATCAAGGTTTTCTCTTTTCAGGATAACATCATTTAATTCTTCTCTTTCTTTTCTGAATTTTTTTACACTATCGCACATATTTTTCTCCAATTTTTTTAAAAAAGTAATATAGGATTTGCATTAAATTCAGGCAAATCAAAAACTTATGCCAAAAAGATAAAAACCAAACTAAAGTGATTTTATCCAAATAACTGTTAAATTCTGCGTTTGATGAATTCTTACGGCTAAAGTCTTAATATAAAAGATTTTAAATACTCTTTTAATATGTTTGGTTGATAAGTTGGCAGATTTAGAATTCTTTCCCTTGACAGAATTTATAC
>JAYEHE010000178.1:0-3402 GCA_034659415.1 Candidatus Zixiibacteriota bacterium
AGCCGATGATTCTTTTCCTATTCGTTCAACTTCCAATGCAATCCGAAGTGCTTCGGATGCTTCGTTAATTGTTACTGCTACCGGCTTATCATCTATAACAGCCTTCAAAAAAGTTGTCAGTTCATTGCCAAGCATATCAACGCCGGTATCACTCATTTTTTTATATGCGAGATTTTTCCCTGATTTCCCCAGAGGAAGAACCATCGCTCCTTCAGTTTTCTCGCCATCAGACAATTGATATATATCAGCTTGCTTTTTTGCTAAATCTAATGAAAAGTATCCGGATTTTTGGAAAATACGAAGTTTCCGCATTGCATTAAGCGAAATTCTCGAAGCGGTCAAATTGGCTACGGCACCATTATCAAAAGTGACTCTCGCATTGGCGATATCTACTTGTTCGGAAATAACTGCAATTGCTGAGGCTTGAATGTCAGTCACTTTTGATTTTACCAGATGTAGTATTAAATCAATATCATGAATCATCAAATCAAGCACCACCGCTACATCGGTTCCCCGTGGGTCAAAAGCCGCCAAACGATGTGCTTCTATAAAGGCAGGTATAGCACCGTTCTCTTTTATAGCAATCACCGCCGGATTAAAACGTTCAATCTGTCCAACCGTAACTTTGACATTTTTCTCTATTGCCAATTGTTTCAGTTTCTCTGCCTGCTCGACCGAAGTTGTTACCGGCTTTTCAATCAGACAATGAACAGATTTTCCTATTAGTATTTGAGCAATTTCATAATGTAAACTGGTTGGGACAACAATTGAAACAGCGTCGACATTTTCAGCCAGCTCTTCAACAGTTTGAAACGCCTTAATCTTATATTCATCTGCATATTGTTTTTGTTTTTCAGGATCTGTATCATAAAAGCCAACCAATTCTGATTCGGCAATCTGAGAATACCACCTGAGATGATGGCGGCCTAAAGCTCCAACTCCGACAACACCTGTTTTTAACTTATTCATTTATATCCTTATAATATTAAAATCTTTTAATTTGACTCAAGATAATAAGCTTTGGCAGGAAATAAAGTGCTTTTTTGAATTAGGTCAATGTTCGTAAAATGATAAATTATTTCTTTTTGTTTCTTCTTTCCGGTAATATAACTTCAGCTTTTCCATCGGAAATTTGTATTAATCTTTCAATAGTTTCATCGACAAGAAATTGTGGAGTAGAGGCTCCGGCAGAAATACCAACTTTTTCAATATTTTTTTTAAACCAGCTTAGCTGAATATCATTAGCTGAACTTATTAAAATTCCATTTCCAGTAATAGCGTCAGCTATCTGTGCCAATCTGTTGGAATTAGCCGAAGATTTAGAGCCGACCACCAGGACCATATCAACTTTTGGTGATAGATCCAATATTGCTGACTGTCTTTGGGTGGTTGCATTGCAAATAGTGTTAAAAATCTGAATATGAGGCCATTTTTCTTTGGCTAACTTGACAATATCGTTAAATGATTCCTGATGAGCCGTTGTTTGAACAGTCAAACCAAGTTTACTATTTTTGAAATTAGGTAAAGCTAAAAGTTCTTCCTTATTTGAGGCAACGGTTATATCATTCGGAGCATGCCCGATAATTCCCTGAGTCTCATCATGTCCCGGTTCACCATAATGAATAATATGAAAATCGTTATCTACTGCCTTCTCAATTATTTGATAAATTCTTTCCACTAACGGACAGGTTGCATCTACAACTTTCAATCCTTTTGAGGCGGCATTTTCTTTAATATCCGGCGCTACTCCATGAGCTGAAATAATTAACACTCCATCATTAATATCATCTAAAGAAGAAGATTGTCCCACTCCTTTTTCTAAAAATTTACTTACAACAGCTTCGTTATGAACGATTTCATTCATAATTGTAACTTTGCCGTCTTCATCTCGAGCAGTTTCTTCGGCAATATTTATAGCTCTCTTAACGCCCATACAAAATCCTTGATGACGAGCTATAATTATTTTCTTTATCATACCATCCTCGTAAGTTCTTTAGGTTGACTTAAAGCCTTCTAAAACTTTTCTTATAGCAGATGTTATTACAACTTGTTTCAAGTTTAATCCAGTAAAATATTATCAATAAAATATTTTAATAAAGTTGTATCTTTGGTCAATTCCGTATGAAATGAGCTAGCCAAAATTTTATTTTCCAAAACTAAAACCGGTGAATCATCATAACTTGCAATAACCTTTACGTTTTGTCCGATTCTGCTAATCTTAGGTGCCCTGATAAAAGACACTATCAATTCTACTTGTCTATTATTAAATTTTGCCGTTATAGGAGTCTCAAAAGAAAAAACCTGCCGACCGTATCCGTTTCTTATTACATCAATATCTATTGCTTTCAAAGACGATACCAAAGACAGATTATCATTTATATTTTTAGCAAGCATAATCATTCCGGCACAAGTCCCATACACAGGTTTAGAACTGACGAAATCTATAAGAGGTTCCCTTAATTCAAACCTATCAATTAAGATATTCATAGTTGATGATTCTCCACCGGGAATAATCAAGCCGTCAATATTCTCAAGCTGTTGAGGATGTTTAATTTCAAACCCTTTGGCGCCGATAGAATTTATCTGCCGCAGATGGCATTCGAAATCCCCTTGAAGAGCCAGTACGCCTATTTTTAAACCAGAATATTTACTCATAATTATTTGTACTTGTTAAATTAACAATTTGTGATAATTAAAGGGAAATTTTCAAATTGGTCAAGAGCAGTTAAAATTTAATATCAATTTCATCACTGCAGGAGTTTTGACCTTTTCGGTTGTGGCTGAAGAGGGCATTTACCACTCACAAGAATTGCAGAATTGGAAGAAGAACCCACTGTCCGCACGCCTATGGTGCATTTTAAACCATGGCGGACGAGGAGTGAAACGACGAAGCAATCTCATATAAAGAGAGATTGCTTCATCCGCCTGAGGCGGATTCGCAATGACAGAGTTGAACAGTTTTTCAACAAACCCGAAAACAGGAACCCAGGTTTTCTTGTTTTTTACATTTCAAATTCTTTCTTAGTGGTAAATCACCAATAAAGACAAAGAGAACCTGGATTCCCAATCAAGTTGGGAATGACAAGGACAAAAGTAAAAATAGTAGAGCAGGTCTCTCTTTATCTTTCTTATTTTTGAGACCTGCCTATCTGCAAAAACATAAAAGCCAGGTTTCAAGAATAAGAGAAACCTGCCGTAATTATTGTAGCCCACTGCTTGCAGTGGGAACACCTACCAAGTATTAATAAAAATATAAAAGCCAGGTTTCAAGAATAAGAGAAACCTGACCTTGTATATACGAAAGAATTTATCGTTCAAAGTAGAGATGCTACTTTTTTAAATTGTAAAACGCACCCATACCCGGATAGATAGCTTTTGGTCCGATTATTTCTTCAATACGAA
>JAYEHE010000179.1:0-3400 GCA_034659415.1 Candidatus Zixiibacteriota bacterium
ACAAGCCAAAAACCTGTCGTCATCATGTACATTGTCCACTATGATAGATTCTTTTTTAGAAGCAGCCGCACCGCAGATGCCTTTATTGAGTTCAATTTTTTTATGTTCTGTCTCTGGTCCTATATAGGGTCCTACTTCTAATATGTTCCCCTTCATCATATAAACCCCAGTCCAGTTAAAATCTTCGGAGAAACTATCAATTAGTTCTATGGAAGTTTTTAAAATGTCCGTTTCATTATTAAGATTTTGTATGGCGATTCTAATATTATCAACTAGTTGTGTTCTGTTTTTTTCTGTCATAATTTTTCTCTTATTGCTTTAAGATTTTCTCTGGCAAATATCATTTGAAGTCTTTCTTGGTGTGAGCATTCTTTCATATTAAAAAAACGTCTATTCTCTAATTTAAAAATGAATATATGTATCTTAATTATCAAGGTCAACTTGTTGTTCAATTATTGAGCAATATCTTTATGATTTATTTAGTGCATGCAATGTCTGCCGAAATAGTAACAGACTACTTGATTAAAAAAATATTGATTTATTGCAATGGAGTTAATATGCAGCCAAGAATTTTGGTTATAGACGACGAAGACTCAATGTGCAATTTCATGAAGATTATGCTTTCCAAGGAAGGGTTTGAGGTTGACTCAGCTTCTTCCGGGATGGAGGGTATTTCTTTTTTGAAACAGAAAAATTATGATTTAGTTATTGCTGATATGAATATGCCTGGGATGACAGGTATAGAAGTTTTGAAAGAGGTTAAATCGTTCAGGACTGATCAGGAATTAATTGTTATGACGGCATATGCCTCTGTGGAAACAGCAATTGATGCTATGAAACATGGGGCAAGAGATTATATTACCAAGCCGTTTAAATTAGACGAATTAAAAATTGTTATTAATAAAAGTCTGTCACAGAAAAATCTTGAACAGGAAAATACTAGCCTTAAAAAAAGGCTTAAAGACGATAATTCATTTGATAAATTTATTGGTGTTTCTGAGCAGGTTGTAAAATTGAAAAGCTATGCCAAACAGGTGGCGTTGTCGGATTCAACAGTTCTTATCAGAGGTGAATCCGGTACCGGTAAGGATTTAGTCGCTAAAGCTATACATCATAATTCACCACGCTCAGAAGGTCCTCTCGTTACTATAAATTGCGGGGCATTACCGGAAAATCTTCTTGAATCAGAATTATTTGGGCATAAAAAAGGTTCGTTCACTGGTGCTATAAGAGATAAAGAAGGCTTATTTAAGGTCGCCGATGGCGGTTCGCTATTTTTAGATGAAATTGGTAATGTCTCAATTGGGATGCAGGTAAAACTATTGAGAGTTTTGGAAGATAAATTGATTACTCCGGTAGGAGATACCAAACCGATTAAAGTTGATGTTAGATTAATTGCCGCTACAAATGCAGATTTGGAAGATGATGTTAAAGCTGGTAGATTTCGGGAAGATTTGTTTTATCGCTTGAATGTAATCCCAATTGATATTCCATCATTGCGAGAGAGAAAAGAAGATATAAGTTTATTAGTAAAGCATTTTATACGGCTACATTGCCAGAAAAGCAATAGCATCATAAAATCAATATCAGAAACTGCCTTAAAATTACTAAGCACTTATCAATGGCCCGGTAATGTAAGAGAATTGGAAAATACAATTGAGAGAGCAGTTTTATTATCACAATCTGATACGCTAAAACCGGAAGACTTTCCTCAAAAAATAAGCGATCCAGTACCAATGAATGTAATAAGTGAGTCTAAACCCGAAACACCAACATTAGAATCAATTGAAAAAGCATATATTCATTTTGTTATGTCTCAGACTGAAGGTAAAAAGACAAAAGCCGCTAAAATTTTGGGTATCGATGCATCTACATTATATCGAAAAATTGAAAGATATAAGTTAAAAGATGATTTTGATAAAAATCAGGAAAAATTATAAATAATGAATAATATCTGCACACAACAATGGTATGTCTTTTGCAAATATAATAATAGATTAATATATTTATGAGGATAGATGATATGAAAAATTTTAAAGGTTTTACTTTAATAGAACTGATGATAGTCGTTGTTATTATTGGTATATTAGCTACTTTGGCTATACCAAGATTTATGCGTTCGACAACCAAAACGAAACAGTCAGAGGCAAAACTGGTATTAAAACAGATATATGTCAATCAAAGAACTTATCGTCAGCAGTCAATGGTAAATACTTATTATAACCCACCCGGACCTGCATCGGCGGCTAATCCTTTAGCTTTGAGTGAGATATGGGTGGAAATTCCGACTAACGCAAAATATACTTATACTTTAGCTGTTACCCCTAATACATTCTTAGCTACCGCCGAAGGTAATATCGATGATGACGCTACTTTAGATAAATGGACAATAAATCATCTTGGAGTTATTGCAAATCTACCCGGTAATAATGATGTTGTAGATTAAAAGATATAAATAATGATAATTCCAAAGCCCGCTTCGGCGGGCTTTTTTTATTTGAATTTAGGTTTTTTCAAAGCCTCCTTTTGTATCTACAGAAAACTATGTCATCGTAGTAGATAAGGTCTCTCTTATTCTTGAGACTTGACCAAGATCCTATAAAATCAAATGTTCGATGGGCGTTGCATTTTGCAAGATGCAAATGGCAATTCGCAAGGTAATTTGGAATTTACATTAGCTTCTTTTTTTGATTTTGATGTACTATTTATTAAATAATTTTATTTTTCAATTTGAAAGTCAATCATCCCAATACTTTAGCAATCTGTTCAAAAATTGACGTGGGGGAAGGCATGCTCCTTGCCGATATAATTAACAGAATTTGAAAAGAGTAACCTTTAACTTATTATTTATTTAGGAGGCCCTACATGTTCACAAAATTTCACAACCGTCAAAAAGGTTTCACACTCATCGAGTTGATGATTGTGGTTGTAATCATTGGTATTTTGGCTGCTTTGGCTATTCCGCGTTTTATGCAAGCCACAACAAAATCCAAACAGTCAGAAGCTAAACAAATCCTGAAACAAATTTACACTATGGAACGTACTTTCCGTCAAGAAAACGGCAACTATGGTGATAATGGTGTCTCTCTTGGTTCTACCAGTGGCGCAGGTGTATTTCCTGAAATAGGTGTTGAAATTATGGCCAACGCTATTTATGAGTATTCAATTACTGCCGCACAGGATGCTTTTACAGCTACTGCAACTGCTAACCTTGACGATGACGCAACAGATGATGTTTGGACTATCACCGATGCCGGTGTATTGACAAATACAACTAACGATGTTACTGCATAAGTTTAGTTGTTAGGTTTAGTAAAAAAACGCCCCGTTTTGGGGCGTTTTTTTTTGATATAATAATTATTTGTTGTTGAAAGAGATTTTTTTATCTTGCAAATTAAAT
>JAYEHE010000180.1:0-3390 GCA_034659415.1 Candidatus Zixiibacteriota bacterium
AAGATAACCAATAAGCAATCCTTAATTTCCATACATTGCAATAATTTCTTTTTTGCTCTTGCCGAGGATATCATACTTTTTACCGGCTTTAACAAATGCATCAAGCGCTTTTTCCAAATGATGGATTTCATGAGCGGCGGAAAGCTGGGTTCTGATTCTTGCCTGACCTTTTGGTACTACTGGGAAAAAGAAACCGACCGCATAAATACCGTCATCATACAAATCTTTGGCAATATCCTGTGATAGTTTGGCGTTGAAAAGCATCACCGGAACAATCGGAGTCTCTCCATCTTTGATTATAAATCCGGCTTCTGTTAAGGATTTTCTCCAGAATTTTGTATTTTCTTCCAATTTGTCGCGCCGTTCAGTGGTTTTACTGATGATATCCAAAACCTTAATGGCTCCAGAGACCACTACCGGAGGAATCGTATTTGAGAAAAGATAGGGCCGTGCTTTTTGACGGCACATTTCAACAATTTCTTTTCGTCCCGAGACACAGCCGCCTGAGGCTCCACCAAGAGCCTTTCCAAGAGTCGTGGTGATTATATCAATCTTTCCAACGACATCGCAAAATTCTTGGGTACCTCTTCCCGTTTTGCCAATGAATCCAGAAGCATGCGAATCATCTAAAAATACCAATGCGCCATATTTCTCTGCCAGTTCAACAATCTTGTCTAACTTTGCCAGATCTCCATCCATTGAGAAAGAACCGTCAGTAATAATCACTTTCAATCTGGCCTTCTCGTGCAATTTTAATTTATCTTCAAGATGCTCCATATTTGAATGCTTATATGTATCCCTCTGCGCTTTACATAGCCTCATACCATCAACAATAGAAGCATGAACCAGACGGTCAGCGATCATAATATCTTCATCAGAGAGTATTGCCTCAAAAACACCGGCGTTGGCATCCATACATGATGGGAAAAGGATGGTATCTTCTGTTCCCAAAAATTTTGTAAGTTTCTCCTCCAGTTCCTTATGAATGTCCTGTGTTCCGCAAATAAACCGTACCGACGACATCCCATAACCACGATGATCAAGCCCCTTGCGTGCCGCCTCGACTACATCAGGATGAGACGAAAGTCCCAAATAATTATTGGCACACATGTTGATCACTTTTTTTTTGTCGGAGCCGACCGGGAATTCAACCTCGATATCAGAGTTTTGAGGAGTACAAATAATCCGTTCCTCTTTAAAAATACCGTCATCTCGAATACTATCGAGTTCTTTTTTTAGTATATTCCTTATATTTTCTTGAAATGCCATAATTTACCTACTGAACATTAAATTCTTTTAGAAGTTTATATATATTATTAACTGAGTCGAATGCCTCGGGAGTAGCCTTGGAATCAGGGAGTTGAATTTTATATGTTACCTCCAAAAATACTTTCAGAGATACCATAGAAAATGAATCAACAATGCCGCCGGAAATCAGCGGAGTATCAAAATCAATATCATCTTCGTCTTCCTCTTCCAAATATTCATTTTTGATATACTCCAAAATAGCGTTTTTGATATCAGACATACTCTTCTCCTTTTAATTATAAATCATTTTCCAATGTTGAGATATCACCGATATCTTCACCTGTTTCTTTTGCTTTCAATACTCTTCTCATAATTTTCCCGCTTCGAGTTTTGGGTAGAGAATCAACAAACTCTATTTCCTGTGGCATGGCGAGAGGTGATAATTTTTTTCGAATAAAATTCATTATCTCCAAATTAATCATATCGGATGGTTCAAAGCCAGCTTTTAGAGTAATAAAAGCCTTAACCACCTCCATATTAACCGGGTCAGGTTTTCCAATAACGCCTGATTCGGCTACCGCTTCATGCTCAAGAAGAGCCGACTCAATCTCAAACGGTCCCACCAAATGACCTCCGGTGTTGATAACATCATCGTCTCTGCCAACAAACCAGTAATAGCCATCCTCGTCGATGCTGGCTCTGTCTCCGCAGATGTACCACCCATTAATAAATTTGCTCTTATAAATCTTTTCATTTTTCCAATAAGCTCTGAACATTGCAGGCCAGCCTGGTTTAATTGCTATCAAACCAACGATTCCGGTATCAATAGGTTCATGAGTCTTTGAATCAACGACCGTTGCAGTAATTCCCGGAAAAGGTTTTCCCATTGAACCCGGTTTCACCTTCATACCGGGGTAATTTGAAATCACAATACTGCCGGTTTCGGTTTGCCAGAAAGTATCAAGAAATGGAAGTCCAAAAACTTTTTCCGACCATATCACAGCCTCTGCATTAAGGGGTTCACCAACTGAACAGAGATGTCTCAGTGATGAAAGATCATGCTCTTTTACTACCTCATCTCCCTCTTTCATCAAAGCACGAATAGCTGTAGGAGCCGAATACCAAACCGTAATCTTTTGTTCCTGAATAAATTCATACCAACTCTGTGCCTTAAATCCCGCATCAAGAACACATTGAGTAACTCCATTCGCCCATGCGCCAATAATACCATAGGATGTGCCTGTTACCCAGCCGGGATCAGCAGTACACCAATATATGTCGTCATCTTTTAGATCCAGAACATATTTCGCCGATATGTATTGAGAAATCAAAGAATAATGAACATGTTGTGCACCTTTTGGTTTACCGGTTGTTCCTGATGTATAGTGCAATACTGATGGAGTCTCAGCTTTTGTCGGAAATATATCAAAATCCTCTATTGGTTTTTCCTTTTCCATAAAGAAAGCCGTTTCCCCATCCTTCAGCGGCTTTTTCCCATCATAATCAACAACAATAATATTCTTGAGTGAAGGAAGATCATTTACAATTTTTCTGACTTTTGACAAATGCTTTTTCTGAGTAATGATAGCGGAAGTTCCTGCATCTTCCAGGCGCGTGATGAGTGACTCTGGACCAAAAGCCGAAAATAACGGTTGAGCAATTCCACCCATTTTTAATATGCCAAGAAATCCAAAATACAATTCGGGAACTTTATCCATGAACAGACAAATTCGGTCACCGTTTTGTAAACCAAGTTCTGATAAAAAATGAGCAATTGTGTTGGTTAGTACCCTCATTTGATCGAAAGTATAATTTTTCACATCGCCGCTATGTCCCTTCCATATAAGAGCCGGCTTATCCTTTTTTCCCATCCGGCATATTCTATCGGTACAGTATTCGCCAATGTTAATAATATTTCCGGGTTTGTAATCCAATTCTTTCTCTGCAATTTGCCAGCTAAAATCGCTTAGCTTGCTCTCATAACTACCAATATTTGTCATTATGAATTATCCTTATTTTTGATATTTAAACCGAGATTTCCCAAATAGAGTTTTCAAAAACATAATCTGTCCTTTCCGTTGCTCAGAATATGTAAAAATCTCCCATGATAGTCAAGAATTTACTTGTTTCCCTGAGTGATCT
>JAYEHE010000181.1:0-3377 GCA_034659415.1 Candidatus Zixiibacteriota bacterium
CAGGATTTGGCTGGCTGCTTGTATAGCCTTTGACCGAATCGGGATTGGGAAACTTTGTAATTACATAAGGATTACCACGCTGTAAATCCCAAAAATAGTGCAGATTACCATTGGAGAGAATTACAAAACGGCAATTTTGTGATTTCGCATATTTTCTGGCTTGTTCTTTACCAACCAGAGGGTTTTTGTCTTCTGACTTGGCTTCCAGTACGATAAACGGGAAACCTTCGTCATTAAGTAATAAAAAATCGATAAAACCATTCTTGGTTGTTTCAAAATTATTACCAAAATCATCAAGTTCTTTTGGAGTGATTTTAATATTGGGTTCAAGCTGGATGTTTGCTTGACCGCCGTTTCCATCTATATTGTCATCATCAAGAAAACGCCAGCCAGCTTCTTCAAGCAGCTTGTTGATTTTTATTCTGGCTGTGGCTTCGTTTTCTGACATTTAATGTCCTATCTTGGGTTTGATACGGTGGTTATTGAGCATTATAAGTAGCTCCTACATAGAAGCACAAAATTTTTAAGTTGACACGTGAAATTTGTTAAAATAGAGTAAATGCTAACTGCATAACATATAATATGAACGTTATATAGAAGGTTGTATAATCATTATGAAACAGATTCATGCTACAATAATTGTACCTTATGATGCATTACTCGTGAGAAAACAAATCCCACGAACAGCTCTCCAAAATTATCGAAAATGGCTGCGGAATTATCTGGATTTCTGCCATAAATATAAATTTAACCCGTTCGAAACGACATCCCCCCGGCAATTCTTAAAAAAATTAAAAAAGAAAAAACGGCATCCTTCATTATGGGCCTAATGTAGTTAACACTTTTTATATACCCATAATTTAGAAACAGTTATGGTGTAGACCTTTATAAGATCGTTTGCCTTTAGCTTAGGGCAAATAAATTACTGAGAAAAAGCGAACAAAGACGGATCTTTTTGATCGATAATCTCAAATAAGAGCTCAGTCCAATCTTTGTCCTGCTTTATCCCAGTCAAAATTTCCATCGGTGTCCTTCCTTTTCGTTTTCCAGCTTTGTAGCGCCGATGATTATGATAAAACATGATCAAGTTCAGTGTTTCTTGAGTTATCTGATTTCTTGAATTGTCCAAATAGGGCCTGATTATTGAATTGATACATTCTACCAACGCTGAACTTTGAACTATTTGGTCAAGTTCTTCATAAACTTGTTCTTTGACATTTTCGTATTCTTCCTGAAGGTGACCAATTGTAAATTCAAGGTAATTGTATTCATTTTGAATGCATTGTTGACGTCTACTTGCTTTTTTTGCCTTGATTTTACCTTTATTCCATTGCCACGCAAGGCAAAGTGCACATAATACATTTTGATTAATTCCCTGTTGGTCAAGTTTCCTCATGACCTCTTTTGCAACATCAAAATAATTAAACAATTCGGGCAAAGTGCGGCGCACTTTATTAGCAGCAGCCGTGAGGTTACTTTTTCCCAATGTTCCAATAAGATCCAGGCCAATTTTAATGTTTGCTTCCGCATCTTCACGATTCCGTAATTTTCCCTTGCTATCAAATATACGAAGCTGCTCAAGCAGACAGATATAAAGAAATTGAAAGGCATCATACAATGCAATCGCCTCAGTAGCAGCCGTTTCAGCTATTTCAAGTTGTTTAATCCTTTTATTTATAACTTTTTCACTACGAGCGGAATCAAGATTATTGAAACATTTGTCTTCAGTTTCAATCGCACCATAGGCAGCCTTTTCCAAACGCTCAACCCATAAACCAAGTACATGAGCTATTGCATGGTAGGTGTCAGATTGACGAATTATTTTCGGTAAGGCTTCTTTTTTAGCAGCGCATAATCCTGTACCTTCATCACAAACGAGATATGCGGCAAAAATATCGTTTTCCTCAAGACATTGCCAATGATGCTTCCATTCCTCAGCTTTTCGTGAGTTTGCTAATTCAATTCTTAGTATTGCGGAACTATCCGCATCAACTGTAACCAAAATAGGAGTGTTTTTGGAGAATATTTCATCACTCAAAAAAACAACTATTTTTGTTTCATTATTATTTGAGGATAAAGTATTAGGCAATAAAGAGCCAAAATAGGTCAAATATTGGCTAATTGATCCTGTAGCATTAGGGCTTATCTGGAAACGATTCATAATTGTCGAAGCTGCCTGGATACTGCAACGTCCCTCCAATCTCAATGATAACATATACTGAAATGTTACAAATTTGGATTCAGTATATTGATCTGTTGTTCCAAAAAGTACAGAATCCATTTCAGTTAATGTAGATGCCAACATATAGATAAATGTTCGTGAAACATCAAATTGCTTTGCCATACCAGATATTGTGCCCCAATGGTGGTTAAGCATAGCTGATAGTGCTGTCGTGGCAATGTATAACCTTTTTGAGGAATTTAAATCGGGGCGCCGCATAAATTTTATTCCAATTTTTTGTGAATCTGTTATATTTTTTACAGACAATGGCATTTGCCCTCCATATTAGCATAAGGTAATAATCTATTTTGGCTATATATGAAGCAATTGCCATTGTCTATACTTAATTGAAATATTAGCTATTTTTTCTACATATAAAATATCCTGTATGAATTTATTTTTTACTGAACTGCTATTTTTAAGTTTTCATTTGGGGAAGTTGTAAACTAAAATTGAAGGATGCCCAGATTTGGGCCTTTTTTATTTTAATGACAAGGGCGGCGGATTGAAAAAGACACCTGCCGCCCTTGCGAAAAAGTGGGCTGCTAAGCCCACAAGGAACAGTAAAATGAAATTTGAAACAGAAAAGGTGGCTTGATCATTCAACAGAATGATCAATATCTATTTATATCTCACAGAGCCCGCAGAGAGTAAATAATCTTTTACTAAAACAATTGGTTTTTTCTCTATGCGCTCTGTGTACTCCGTGAGAGACGCTTATTAAATGAATATATCTCACAGAGCTCACAGGGACCGCAGAGGGTAAATAGTTTTAAAACAATTAAATCTTTCTCTGTGCACTCTGCGAGCTCTGTGAGAGCCCCCTATCAGCGCGACACTTCAGTGCAGTGGTTGCTTCGGCAATGCAAAAAAAAAGAATACTTGGAATAACATCCGGATATATGATAGTTATCAAGCAGCAAATTAACAAATAGCCGTCGCCCATCAAGGAGCGGTACCCAAAATAGAAAGTTTCGTTAAATGAGCTTTGAGAAAACGAACATTTTAAAGCCAATCCTTCCGGGCATCTATATCAAAATGGTATTTCCTTTACGCGTATTCGTGGAAAAACCGAACGAGGAATTACTTGATAAACAAAACATTGATGGCAATCTAAATTATCAAATAGATACAGGAATTGCTGTTTTGAAAAACC
>JAYEHE010000182.1:0-3376 GCA_034659415.1 Candidatus Zixiibacteriota bacterium
GCACCGGAATTATTCGTGATTTAAGACTTAATGAATTTGACGTTCTCGTTGGGGTAAACCTGCTTAGAGAGGGGTTGGATTTACCTGAAGTTTCTCTGGTGGCGATTCTTGATGCTGACAAAGAAGGCTTTTTACGTTCCGGCAGAGCACTTATCCAAACCGCAGGACGGGCGGCTCGAAACAAAAACGGAACAGTTATCTTCTATGCTGATAAAATTACCGATTCGATGAAAAAGGCACTTGATGAAACTAATCGACGACGTGAAAAGCAATTAGCATACAATAAAGAAAACAATATAAATCCAGAAACAATATTAAAAACTCGCGAAGAGATTATTCGTTCAACCCAATTTGCTGACAGTAAAACTGTCGAAGAATCAACATTTACCAAACCGCTTGGATTTGAACAGATGGGGTTTGAAGATAAATTGATTTTCATGATGAAAACCATGAAAAAATCAGCGGAAAACCTTGATTTTGAAACAGCTATGATTATTCGTGATGAAATAAATGAAATGAAAACTAAAATGAAAATAAAAAAAACAAAATAAATTTAGATTCGTTTAATGATTAAATAAATATGGAGTTTGTTATATAATGAAAAATATTTTATCCCTCTTTGGGCTTTTGATTTTAATAACAATGATAAACAATGGGTGCGAGGAAATCGAAGTACTATCCGTTTCTGATGAAGATGAAATTACCAGATACCTTGAAGTTACCGAAGAAGGGATAGAACTTTTCAGGAAAGATTCTCTCTATAGTTTTATTGAATATGAGTTACCGTTTGATACTGCAACTTACACTGATGTCCTTTTAGATATTGATAGGAATATAACTATATCAATTAAAGGTCCTGTACAGATTAGCAACTTAGGTTCTTACAAAGAAGCTTTGGTTATAGTAAATGATGTTTATGAAATAAGAACTAACAGGATTGTCAAAACCGATACTACTTTTCATGACACTACCAGAACCTTTACCCGGTATGGCTATTTTCTGAAATTACTAAATGATAGTTATCCATTTTTAGGTTGGAAACTCTATGGTTATAACTCTATTGGAACCTTACCTGTACCTGCTGTTGTAGAAATAAGATCATCTGATGATACCACATCATTTCATGGAGATATAAGAATGTTGACCACTTCAGCTATCTCATTTAATTTATCATTTCTAAAACTCGATCAATTTCCTGTTATCAATAAAGGGGACACACTGTTTTTTGATGTTAAGAGAGTTACAAGCATTCCTTCATATTATTTTGTAACTTATGATAGTCAGAATGGATTCAGTTATACTATGATGGATAAAATCAATAATGACCAAATTGTTGATACTGTTGTTGTTCCGGATAATTTAGGTAAATTATGGAATAATATCGTTATTCAGGCATTTCAGGAATCCGAACCGGCAGGAAAACATCTTCGCACCTGGACAGTGCCATATCGGTTAAATCTCTTTTAAATTAAAATAAACAGGCTAATCTGAATAAACAGACATTCCTATGAATAATAATTAAGCTTGACAGTATCTTCTTTAAAGATGATTATCATAAGTATAAGGAAATTAAATATAAACAAGGAGGAAAGTATGTCAAAACTGCAATTCAAATTGCTACCACTTTTATTAATCGCATTCATCTTTACCGGTGTTATCGGTTGCGGAACTCAGGTTCCATCGGGACACAGGGGAGTGTTTTATTCAAAATTCGGCGATGGTACTGAAATAGGTAAAATTTACCCGGAAGGTTTCTCATGGCATCTACCATGGAATAGAATTTTTGTGTATAAAATCCAATTACAGGAAAATAAAGAAGCGGTAACTGTGTTATCATCCGATGGTGCCACGATTAGAATGGAAATGTCAATCATGTATCTCCCTATTGCTAACAAACTTGATTCTCTCCAAATCTCAATCGGACAAAGTTACTATCAGGTAGCTGTTGCACCACAGCTTCGAGGTATCGCCCGCTCGGCTGCAGGTAATTATACTCCCGAAGAAATTTATTCTACAAAACGTGAGGAAGTTACCGAGTTAATCAAAAATAACCTTACCGAAATAATTGCGGATAAATTTATTCAGATTGAAAATGTAATTCTTCGCGATGTACAGATACCGCAGAAAATTTCTGAAGCTATCAATTTTAAACTTGCCGCTGAACAGGAATCTCAAAAGATGAAATTTACAATCGAAAAAGAAAGACTGGAAGCGGAACGAAAACGGATTGAAGCAAAAGGTATTTCCGATTTCCAAAAAATTGTATCAGCCGGTATTACCAATTCACTGTTGAAATGGAAAGGGATCGAGGCAACTCTTAAAATAGCCGAATCCCCCAATACAAAAGTAATTATTGTTGGTAATGATGCCGGTTCTCTTCCGATAATTCTCAGTGCCGACAAAAAGTAGGTGGCACAGCTACTTTGAGTAGCACCGCTACTATTATGCTTCGCATGTAGCGATTATAATTAAATTATTTTATAAGTCAGTCCGCCAATGGCGGACTGACTTTTCTTCAATATATTTTCACGAATCGTAAAAAATCCCTCAGGGTGACAACTCCAAACTTGTTTGAGGTTGAACATAAACGTTACTGTGAGAATTAAAACTATAAATCATTGATCATAAAAAAAGGAAGTCTTAAAAAGACTTCCTTTAATTTTATCAAAATTTTTTGGATGATTTTATTAGAACGGAAGATCATCGTCACCGCTGTTGTCAGTACCGGGGGGTGCTGAGGGCGGGGAATCATTTCTTGCAGGAGAGGCTCCACCTGAATCAGACCGTGAACCGACAAATTGGAAGTTCTGAACAACAACTTCTGATATATAACGCTTATTGCCTTCTTTGTCATCATAACTGCGGTTAGATATACGACCTTCAATATATATCTCTTTACCTTTAAACATATATTCTTTTAAAACTTCCGCTTGTTTACCCCAGGCAACAATATTGTGCCAGGTAGTACTTTCATTTTTTTGTCCATCCTGTCCGGTCCATCGTTCACTGGTGGCTAATGAAAAACTTGCAACGGCTTTACCACTGGGCGTATAGCGAAGCTCAGGATCCTTCCCTAATCTTCCAATTAAAATCGCTTTGTTTACACTCATTTTATTCCTCTTTATTTTTTTAGTTAGTGACGGAAATATAAGGGTTTAATAAACAAAAAGTCAAGCAGACTAATATTTTGATTTTCACACAATAATACCGGTAAATCACTTCATTCAAATATATAAATCTGGGAATCAAACCCATTTCCCTACAAATAACTGAGTGATAGGACATAAGAGTGAAAACATGTATCTCTTAATAAAAAAAATCAAAGTAGGTGAAAAAATCAAAGTAGGCGAAAAAATCAAAGTAGGTGAAAAATCAA
>JAYEHE010000183.1:0-3365 GCA_034659415.1 Candidatus Zixiibacteriota bacterium
TGCTGGAATAGGTGTTTGATGGAATACGTGCCTGTGCATATTTCCATGGTGATAGTATAGTAAAAAGATAGAAAAAGAAAAACTGGCTCTTCCGGGTTTAGTGTGGGTCATTTTCAGCACTTTTAGTCACCTTTGATGAATGAAGTCAAAACTTTTAAGCGCAAGTATTCTTTGTTTCTGATCCCATAGGCTCTGCGCTGAATCACCCGTATTTTGTTGTTCAATCCCTCCATGAACCCGAGTGACACTTTGTGATCGGGATGGCAATAACTAATGATGCCTTCCCAGTGGCGTTCTACAAGCTTTACAAACTGTTCATAAGGTTTTAACCTGCTCCATCTCAGCTGGGATTTCCAGTTCTCAAAGAACTTTCGTGCCCATGTAGGATTATTATAATCCCAGAGCTGGCCAAAGGATTCCTTGAGCAGATAAGCTTTGTTCAAGCGCTTATTGGCTTTGAGCAATAAATGCAAAGACTTTCGGCCATCCATATCTAAGTTGGTCTTATGTGACAAGAGCGTGTAACGCTGTCCTTTAATAAACCGTCTATCAGACTTTGCCACACGTTTGTATTCCATGCGTCGTACCAAATCCAGAGCTTTGGAAAGATGATTTAACACATGGAACTTATCGTATACAATCTCTGCATTGTGCGCATGTTCTCGAAGCGAATTCCTAAAAGGTTTCCACATGTCCATGACTGCCAGGCGTATCCTTTGACAGCGTGCGGGGCCCATCTCTTCAAAGAACTTGTCCATCTCTTCCTGGGATCGACCATTAGCTCTCAGCCAAATAGGACGTTTCTGATCTAAATCAGCAACCACAATCGCATAGCTGTGTCCCTTCCTGATCGAGACTTCATCGATGCCAATGGCTCTCAAGTGCATGGAAGGTGGATGTTTGGATATGAGCCTTTCCATATAAGCCATTTCCATACGACGTACTTGGTCCCAACTGAGTCGATTAAACTCAGCAACCCGAGCCACCGACATTTCCCGACACTGAAGGCCAATATGATCCTCAAAACGCTGAGTGAATCTTCCAGAAGAAGCCAGCCAGCTTAAGGTTTCCTGCTTCACCGTCTTGCAGCGCCGGCACAAGACCCTAACGTAGGGAAACTCCAAATGAATCCGTGTCCCGCCGCTATCCAAGTCACGCACTCGGTGAATACGCGAGTCATAATGACCGCACTGGGTATGGCCGCATACAGAGCAGGTTGTTTTTTTTTGCGTCGGCGTAATGTAACTATACGCGATGGGGAGTCTCCCAGAATTCCTTTAAGCTTGCTCAAGGCTCGAAATCCAGGGAAACTGTACAGAGAATTAAGGGTAGTTTTTGTTTTCATAAACTGACCTTACCCTATTGCTCTAAATATGTCAAGTTTTCAAAGAGCTATCTTAGACGATAAACTGCAGATATCGACCCACAGAAAAGTCGGAAGAGCCTTTTTAACAATGTTTGAGCAATTTATTAAGGACAAGAAGTACCTGTCTACGATAAAGAAACATTATAACCGTGTTAGGGCAGCACTAAAAGATCCAGCCCACATCATTCACACCACGCTATCAAAATAGAATATCTCAGGGGCCAAGACACATTTTAGAGGAAGGCCTGTTCCGACCGGTAATAATGGTTTTTAAAAGAGGTATAGGTTCTTTGGCATTCAGTTTTCCGGTTTGCAATATAGACTGCAGAACACTGTGATTACGAATACCGTTTTCTGATCTATGCCCGAATGTAATTTTTCGCAGTAAAACACTTGGGCGGATCATGCGTTCAGCATAATTGTTATGATACGGAAGTCCTTTGTAGTCTAAAAAGGTAAACAGCTCATTTTTATGCCGGGCCAATCTTTTAGCAATACGGACAATGCTGTTTTTTTGCGCGGCAGGGAACTGAAGATCTCCCATTGAAGCATGTACGTATTTTTTCTGCTTAGAAAACTGCCGGGCAGATATGTTATTTTCATTATATTTCTCACTTGCCGCAATAGCGTATTGAAGAATATCTTTTAATCTTTGGCAGTATGTATACGCAGGATCTTCCTGGGGAGTGCACGCGAGTATTTTTTTCAAATCACGCAATAAGTGCACCAGGCACCGCTGCTTGGCTTTAGCATCGAGTTTATTGTACGCGCTTAAAAAATCAGATAACAGAATGCCGCCGTATTTTTTGCCCAGTATTTGTTCTACAACTTTTTGCCCCCTGCTTTCGTGGATTACATGCAAACATATTTTGCTTGTCACAAATATCCAGTCCCACCAGTTTTTGCCATTTACCGGACAGCCTGTTTCATCGGCATGAATATACGGCGCTTTTTTTATTTCCTTCAATAGCTCTTCATAGAGCGGCATACACTTCTTTCGGACTTGATTATTAAACCCGGGAATACTTGAGGGCACCACCTGTAATCCACAAAGTTCCTTAAATAGTTTCTGTATATCACGATTTGATATTTTAATATCGTATTTCAAAAACGCAGCAACTGCTTTTGCCTGCGGGCCAATATAGCTGTTTGGTATTTCATCTATACCTTTGCCGCTTATTACCTTTTTGCACTTCCCGCACCAAAAATGATGCTTGCGATATTTTGTTACCTTAACCGCAGGCAGGATGATATCTTCCTGCACATGCTCCTCTATCTCACTGCATTCACTAATATCTGTATTCCCGCACTGAGGACAGGTATCCAACACAACATCTTCAATAACATCTACGTGTTCTGGCACTGCACGGTAACAGCCTGTATGGCCAACAGGTGCTCCGAGCTTTTTTGGCTTTTTAGCGGGTTCATCACTTTTTTCATCCAGTCTCTTCTTCTTGTTACTAAACCATTTACTGCGCAGTTGTTTCAACTCATATTCCAAGAACAGATTGTCCGATTTCAATCGCTCTATTTCGGCATCTCTTTCTATAAGCAGCTGCCTAAGATATTTACGAGTATGACAGCTATATCCTGTATCGTTCCTCATAGGACATCCTGTAATCTCTGCCGGAAATCTTTTGTCAGCGGATACATCCATATATCTTTTATGGGCACCGCATATTCGTAGTAAACATCTTTTTTCCCGCGCCCCTGTGTTTGTCCAACATATGTCCAGTTTGCTGCCTTGTAACAGGTCCCTTTGAATCTATCCTTTTCTACAAATGTTTCAAGTAACACCGGCTCATAATTATAGCGCTGTTTCCAATCCCTTCTTATTCGTTTTGCACATAATGCCAATACCTTTGATGCTAAGTGTTTTACCGTTACCCACGGCAATATCAGATACCTTGAATTGTTTACGATTAAATGTAAATTCTTTTCCCGTGTCTTCGAGTCCCATCCTATCCATGTATCTCGCGGTGCTGTTTTCCATGCCGAC
>JAYEHE010000184.1:0-13668 GCA_034659415.1 Candidatus Zixiibacteriota bacterium
TAATTTTTGAGCGATATAAATAGCAGGTGCATCACGGACATCATCAGTATTTGGTTTAAAAGCCAAGCCAAGTAAACATATTTTTTTATCTTTTAAATTACCAAGAATAGTTTTTGATTTTTCTACGATAATATCCTGTTGTCTTTTATTTATTTCCATGATTGCCTGAGCCAATTTGAATTCAAAATTATTTTTATGGGCGACTTCGTTGATTGCACTTACATCTTTAGGAAGGCATGATCCACCAAATCCGGGACCTGGATGAAGAAAATGAGGACCTATCCGGCTGTCTAAACCTACAGCTGCGCCAACCTGAGTTATGTCTGCTCCGATTAACTCACAAAGATTTGCTATTTCGTTAATATATGAAATCTTGAGAGCCAACATTGTGTTGGCGGCATATTTTATTAGCTCGGCGGTTTCGTTTGAACAATCTATAAATGGGGTATCGGTTATATATAGAGAACGGTAAATATCATGAATGATAGCTCTTGCTCTTTCAGATTTACATCCTACAACAACTCTATCCGGTTGGAGAAAATCATTAACAGCTGACCCTTCACGTAAAAATTCTGGATTAGAAATGACATCAAATTCGATATTATTTTTTTGTTTCTTCTTAATCAATTTTTCAATAGCGGCAGAAGTACCAACAGGGACTGTGCTTTTACAGATTAAAACTTTATATTCGGTAATATTTTCAGCAATTTTTTCACAAACATCAAATATTTGGCTTAAATCAGCTTTGCCGGATTTATCCTGAGGAGTTCCGACTGCAAGAAATATAACCAGTGAACGCTTAACAGCATCTTGTAAATCTGTTGTGAAATGAAGGCGTTCAAGTTTTAGGTTTCTCTGAATCATATCGCTTAGTCCCAATTCGTAGATAGGAACTTCGCCTTTATTCAAAGCTTCAATTTTGTTTTTATCATTATCAACACAGGTAACATTCATGCCAAAATCAGCCAGACAGGTTCCAGCTACAAGGCCTACATATCCGCTTCCAACGATGCAAATATTCATTGCTTATATCCTTTAATTCCATGAAATGGAAAGTAATTATTACTTTTTGTTTTATTTCCGAAGTAACAGGTTTGTATAATACTATAATTATAATTCATATATTTTAAAAATAGCATATTTATTTGAATCGTAAAGTGATTTTTATCTTGTAAATTCATAATATTTTGAAATCTTTTATGTAGAAATATTTTAATAAATGTTTTCCGATTTATTTCGATAATCATTTTATGGAGAAAATTGATGAAAATTGAGAAGCAGAAGATAAAAGAGCATCTGGTTCGGTTTAAATTTACTTATATTCTGCTTTTTACCGTAATACTATTTAATTTGTCTGTTTTTAAAGTACTAATATCCGATTGGTATCATGATGATAATTACTCTCACGGTTTTTTGATTATTCCAATTTCTATTTATTTACTTTTTAATGCCAGAACCAAATTTGTTTTTCCTGCTCAACCGTCAAAACTTGGTTTACTATTTCTAATACCGGGATGTATAGGGTATCTTTTGGGTATTGCGGCTTCGGAGTATTTTACTACTCGTTTTTCTTTGGTTTTGATTTTGACCGGAATCGGGTTATATAGTTTGGGGCTGGAAAATTTTAGAAAAGCATGGTTCCCGTTTTTCTTTCTGCTTTTTATGATTCCAATTCCAGCTGTAATTTATTATTCGGCTACTGCTCCGATGCAGTTGTTGGCATCAAAAGCAACTAATAGTTTTTTACAAATATTAGGGGTGCCGTCTATTCGTCAGGGAAATATTATTAACTTGCCGGATTATAGGCTGGAAGTTGCCGAAGCCTGTTCAGGGTTAAGGTCATTGGTTACTTTGCTTGCCTTGAGTTCTTTATATGCTTATTGGAAAATTGACGGAAAAATAAAGTCGGTTATTCTATTTATAGCAACTTTCCCAATAGCGATTGCGGCAAATATATTCAGGGTGATGGTTACAGCACTTGGAGCTTATGCTATAAGTAAATCCGTGGCGGATAGTTTTCTTCATGAGCTTTCTGGTACGATTGTTTTTATGATAGCTTTAATTATGATATTTATCTTAGGAGCCATATTGCAATGGACAAAAAATCGTTCATAATTTATTTAATTATAATATTAATTACTTTTTCAACAGCGGTTGCGTTTCGTTTATACCAACCGATTTCTAAAGCCGAAGTTGATTTTTCAAACTTCCCATTGCAAAAAGAAGGTTGGGAAGGAGAAAAAGAGGTCGTTGCTCAATATGCTCTTGATATTTTAAAACCTAAAGAAATTTTCTCAGGTGCCTATCAGAATGAACGGGGTGTTCAAGTTAATTTGCTATTTGATTTTTTTGTTACTGAAGGTACTTTTGGAGGTCCTCATTCCCCCCGCAATTGTTTACCCGGTTCAGGATGGGTTTTAGAAGAAGGAGAAAATAGGACTATCACTGTTAATGGCAGGTCTTTTGAAATTAACAGGATTAAGCTCAGCCAGAATAATGAACATCAGGTTATGGATTTCTGGTATGTGACTAATTATGGTGAAACTTCAAATGATTATATTTTTAAACTGCATTCAATGATGGCATCGTTAACATTTCAACCGTGCGAAGTTGCTTTTATTCGTTTAATTACGGCTGATACTCCTTTGCATCGTGAGGCTCTTAATAAATTCGAAGATATCTTTATGGAGGATATTTATCAACTTATTCCATTTGAATAAAGCTTATAAATATTCTACTTGTCTTATCCTTATAGACCACCATATTTTAGTATATGCTAATTAAAGATTTTTTTAAATTACCAAATTTATTGAGTTTGTCACGGATTTTTATGGTTCCGTTTATTGGTTATTACATTTCTAAAGGCGACCCTCTTTCAACAGTTATTTCTCTTGGTATTATAGCTTTGGCTGGTCTTACCGATGGTCTTGATGGATTTGCCGCTAGAATATTAAATCAAAAAAGTAGATTAGGGTTAATACTTGACCCGATTGCTGATAAAATTATTGCAGTAGCATTAGTAATTTTACTGATTCTTTATCGTGATTTTCCGCTTTGGTTAGCTATATTTATTTTGAGTCGCGATCTTTTAATATTAATTGCAAGTTCTACTCTTATGACCCAAAAAGGAATTGTTGTGCCATCGAATCTGACTGGCAAATATGCTTTTGCTTCAATTGTTGTTTTGTTTGCATCTTATATAACAACGTTTGAATTTGGAATTACTCTTATGACCCCGATAGTTGTAATATTTTTATCTGCTTCATTGATGAATTATATTATAACATATTACAAAATTTACAAAGGGATTGAGTTGCGAACATATCAAAATAACAAGAAATTGAGATTAATTCGATCTATTGGTTCAAGCGTCGTGATAGTGCTGATATTATATAATTTTTATTTTCACTTTATTGAATTGATTGGAAAGATTTAATTTATAGAATTATATCTTTTTAACAAATCAATAAATAGAAGTGAAGATGATTTTTCTGATTCGGCAACACTCAATCCAAGCAGATTGACTAATTTTGCTACCGATCTGAAATAACCATATCTTTTTCTGATAAATTTCAACTGTGTTTCGAAAGCTTCTTTTTGAGCGGCAACTAATTCCAGATAATCAGCTTCATTTTTTTCATATTTCAGTGCGACTGTTTCAAGGTTGCTTTTGGCAAGTTTACGAGCTTCGAAAACAGACGGAAGCTGGTCAGAATTATTTAGGATTTCATAAAATGATTTAGAAATATCATTCATGATTTTCAAACTAAGAGCATCGCGCCGATATTCGGTTTCACTGAATTGTGCTTTTAATTTTTTCTTTTCCTGTAATCGTGAGCCGCCGTTGAATATAGGCAATGACAGTTCGCCGAATAATGACCAACTGTTTGATTTTTCTTCAAACGAAGGTTGGTTGTCTGCTAATCTATCACCAAGAGTATAACTTCCACGAACCTTTAATGTAGGGTAGAAACTTGAACTGTTTTTCTCGCGGTAAATCTGAGTCAGTGAGAGTTGGTTATTTATTATTTTTTTCTTGGGATTATTCTGCATACCTTCGGAAATAATATAATTTAATAATGCTTCCTGTTCTTTTATTGTTTTAGATACGTTATAAAAAGCCCTAAATTCATTGAGCATAAACTCTAACTTAAAATCGGTACTGTCAAAAACAATCTTATTTTCAGGAGGTAAATTAAGAAAAGAATTTAAAAGTATTTTTGCGGAAATATTTTTGTATCGAAAATCTGTAATATGTGATGAAGAATTTAACCATTCATTTTCCCAGCGTCTGGTGTCAATTGAATTTTTTTCTAACTGTTCTGCTTGAACTCTGGAAATTTCTTGATAAAGATTAAAATGCTCACGATTCTGTTTATACATTTCGTATTCTTCGCTGATTTGAAGATTATCTATATATGTAAGCAAAACCATTAATTCAAGATTTAGTTTTGATTGTTCACTTTTAAGCTTTGACAGTTCAATTTTTTTAGAAGCCGCTTTAATTTCTTTGAAAGAAGGAAGGTCTATTATATTCTGTGTTAAATTAATAGTTGTTATATATCCATCATTATTCAGCCAAAAATGAGAGTTATTGACAGTGTTGTCATCGTGATGAAAAGCCGAAACGCTCAGATTCAAATGCGGGTACATGGTAGATTTTTTTTCTGACTTGCTTGCTTTTGTAGCAGTTATTGCATCAATATCAGCTAAAATTTCAGGATTTTGATTTTGAGCAAGAGTGACGGCTTCGGTTATTGACATTGGTAATTTTTCTTTGGTAGGAGGTGATGTTATGATATTTGCATTAGTATAATAAGCACGTGTTATTCCAAAGTCAATTATGTTGGCGGTTTCTTCATTGATAACCATAGTAGGCCGCTCAGGTAGTTTTGTTGAAAGAGAGGAAGGTTTTGCACCATTAGCAATTTCAATAAACTTATATGCATTATAGTATGCTTCGCTGATATATGATAGTGAAGCGTTAGAAGCCAAAACTCCTCGTTGAACGGGAGCCATTCCCTCGTAGGAAAAAGTCGGTATTTTAGCACGGTTTGGCAATTTTATAAATTCTTTGATTTTGTGAACATCAAGTCCCCATAGAGGAAATAAATAAAGAGCATCAATATCATTATTTGCCTTGAGATTATTATAAGCTTTGAAAAAGGCGTAAGTCCCTTGGTTGTCATATCCCTCCGCAGAAAAAACTTCAAAATCAAGTTGATTGCCTATCTGTTTTATTCTTGATATAATTTTTTCCTGTTCATCGTTTGAAGGAAAATATAAAACCCCAAGTTTTTTAAAACCAACCATCTCATGAAAACTAAATATGTCCTGCTCAATTTTTCCTTCTCTATCCAAAATAGTTAAGTTATTGATAATTGGGATTGATTCTGGGTTGAGCAAGCCTTCATTTGCAGGGTCAACGCGATGCATTGCTATAATAGGCTTTAAACATTTTGCCTCTATGAGATTTTCAACAACCCATGGACCAAAAGTTATTATAATGTCAATATTAGGTTGAACGGATAGTTGTTTGGCAAGTACCTGACAGGAGTCTTTGTTCCATCCTCCTGTTTTAAAGCCGGTCGGGATAAAAACTATATTAAAATTCTCAGGAGAGATAATTGATAAAGTTCTTTTAAATTCAGAGCGAAGTAAAGAATGAGTTGGAGATTCACCAGCTTCAAAAAACGCAACTCTTATTGTTTTTTTATCTGCCGAGTAAAGATTATTTGATAAACCGGAAATTATCAATAATGAAATAATTATAATTGTTTTAAATGTTCTGTTTTTTAAAGTCATAAATATAAATACCTATTCTATTATTTAGATAACGAACAATATGCATAAATAATATTTTTTTTAAAGGATTATTTTATTTTTTGATTTTTTTGTGGTCAATTTGTGTGACTAAATCCAACATTGACAGTGCTTGATAAGGTTTTACTAAGAAATATGTGTTTATTTTTAATTCATCTGGGATTTTCCCTTTTATGTTAACTTCGCCCGATGAATACAAACAAGGTATATTAGGTTTAATTTTACGAATCTTTTCTAATACTTCAATTCCACTTATATCGGGTAGGTTATGGTCTAAGATAACAAGATCAATATTTTCTTTATTTTGTTCAAATATAGATATTGAGTTTTTACCAGAATCGACAGTAATTGCCTTATGGTTACCTTTTTCAAGAATTCTGACCACTAAATCAAGAATTATACGTTCATCATCTACAACTAAAATATTCATTTATTATCCTTAATTGTAAATATGTGTGATTGTTATATTAAAGACTGTGACAATAATTGTCAATTTAAATAATTAATTTTTATTTAGAAAATATAAAAAATAAAATATTATGGACTGATTATGTCTGAGATATTGAATGTTGTTGACTTTTTGTATGATTTAAGCTAAATATTAACCAAGTAATTTTAATAATGGATTGTATTCCTTGTTTATGTAAGGTCCTATGAGAGTACAGCTTATACAAAAAAACATCAACCAAAAAGATTTTGTGAAATACTTGAAAATGGCAGAGGATTCTGGGGCTGATTTTGCCTGTTTAGGAGAATTGAGTACATCGGGGTGTCGATATAATGTAAATGAGGTTGAGAAATTTGAAACGATTCTTGGTAAGCTCTCTCAAATAAATATTCCTGTTATGTTTGGTTTTCCTCATCTTAGGGATAACAATTTATATAATTCTTATATTTATTATGAATCCGGAGCTTATCAAATTTATGATAAAATAAATTTATTTGAACCGATGAAAGAATCAAAAATTTATAAGCCCGGCAAAGAAATAAAATTATTTGATACCGTTATAGGGGAAGTAGGGGCGGTGATTTGCTATGATTTGAGATTCCCTGAATTATTTAAAGAGTTGTCGGATATGGGGGCAAGAATTATTTTTGTTCCAGCGGCTTTCCCCAGAGAAAGAATCGATGATTGGAAGAGGCTGTTAGTTGAAAGGGCAGTAGAAAACAAGATATATATTTGCGGAATAAATGCTGTTGGGGACGACGGTAAAAATGAATTTGGGGGGACAACTATGGCTGTAAATCCTGTAGGGAAAATAATTGCTAAAGCTGATGAGATAAATGAGAAGAATGTTGAAATAGATTTATAGATTAGTGCTTATCTTAAGTTAAAATTTATAGTTGTTTGAGTTGATTGTCATAATTGGGAATTTATTTTAAGTTTGAATCAAGAGAATCATAATTAGTCTGCATTTTTTCCAGTAAAAGACTCTATATCGGAATAAGTTGCAGGGCAATCATTTAGGGGGACATTATGAGTTTTCGCAGATTGATTATATGAAAAATTGTTTTTGCCGATATATTATTTAATGGATGTGATCAATTTGAAAAGATTATATATGAATAAAAATATTCTATATATGTCTTGACTGAAAAATTGATTGGGCTTACATTGGGAAACTCGGCTTGAAAGGGCCCTTAGCTCAGTTGGTTAGAGCAGCTGACTCATAATCAGCGGGTCGTAGGTTCGAGTCCTACAGGGCCCATTAATTTACGGGCAATTAGCTCAGTTGGTTAGAGCGTTCGGTTCACATCCGAGAGGTCACTGGTTCAAATCCAGTATTGCCCATGTTAGAGGAAAAATGAGTTTTAGCGGATTTAAAAAAATAATTGTTCAGTTGCACTTACCTTTAAAAAGTAAAATGGTAAGATGCCAAAAAAGAAATCAAGACGCATTCTTCTTAAATTAGAAGGATGCGTTTTTTAATATGGAGAATTTATGAACGTAAATACAACTGGAGGACTCGTAATGAACCAAGAGCTTGACTTGTTGCTTAAGCTTCAAGTGATAGATTATGATATTGGTGAATTAGAACGCTCAAAAGAATATCTGCCGGATATGATGGATAACCTGAAAAAAGAAATTTCTGATTCCAAAAATCATTTTGAGCAAACTAATACTGATATGGAAAATGCAAAAATATTACAAAGACAACTCGAATTGGATATTTCAGAACTGGAAAATAATTTACAGAAATTTCAAAAACAGATGATGTCAATTAAAACCAATAAAGAATATGATGCTTTAGTAGCTGAAATTGATAATATTAAACAGAAATTATCCGGCAAAGAAACAGAGCTTTTGGAAACTATAGATAGTATTGCTACGTTTGAAAAAGAATTGGAAATCTCAAAAGAAAAGTTAAGTTCTGTTGATGAGAATAATTTGAAACAACTTGAGATTCTTCAGGAAAAAGTTGATACTATCGGTAATCGTATGGCTGGAAAAATCAATGATAGGAACGAAATTTCAGCCTCTATTCCTCGTCGAACTCTTTCTGTTTATGAAAGAGTAAGAAAAGGTAAAGGAGGTGCTGTTGTTGTAGCTGTAAAGAAAAGGGCTTGTGGAGCCTGTTATAAAGCCCTAACTCCGCGTAAAATTCAGGAAGTTAAAAAAGCTGATAAGATTTTAACTTGTGATCATTGTGGAAGAATTTTATTCTGGAGAGATGAAGACTCCAATTAAATGGAGTTAGAAAGAATTGATTTTTTATGAGTGAAATACTTAAAGAAACCGGATTAACATTTGATGATGTTTTACTGGTACCAGCCAATTCATCGGTACTGCCCAAAGATGTCGATGTAACGACAATTATTGCCAATAATTTTAAATTGAATATTCCAATTATTTCAGCCGCTATGGATACTGTAACAGAATCAAAATTGGCTATTGCTTTGGCACGTCAGGGTGGATTGGGGGTTATTCATAAAAATATGAGCATTTCTTCTCAAGCTAACGAAGTTGATAAAGTCAAAAGGTCAGAATCCGGTATGATTGTTGACCCGATTACTCTTCCACCGGATAGAACCATTGGTCAGGCTCTTGAAGTTATGTCAAAATTTTCTATTTCGGGTATTCCAGTAACTAAAAATGGGAAATTAGTAGGTATTCTCACTAATCGAGATTTACGTTTTATTAAAGATATGTCAATGAAGATTTCTGAAGTGATGACATCAGAAAATTTGGTAACGGTAAAAGAAGGAACTGATCTGGACATTGCTCAAGAAATATTGCATAAACACCGTATTGAAAAGCTTCTTATGGTTAATGATGCTTACATGCTTAAAGGGATGATAACTGTAAAAGATATTATGAAAAAAATTCAGTATCCTATTGCCTGTAAGGATAGTCGCGGCAGGTTGAGAGTTGCGGCGGCTGTGGGAGTTAGCGGCGATCTTGATGCCCGAGCAGAAGGACTAATAGCGGCTGGAGTAGATATGTTATGTGTTGATAGTTCACATGGGCATAGTGAAGGAGTTATCAAAGCTGTCAAATTTATTAAAGAAAAATATTCATCAACACCGGTTATGGCAGGGAATATTGCTACCAGTGAAGGTGCCAGAGCTTTAATAGATGCCGGAGCTGATTGTATAAAAGTTGGTATTGGTCCTGGGTCCATTTGTACTACGAGAGTGGTAACCGGAGCTGGTGTACCTCAAGTTACTGCTATAATGAATGCTGTAGAGGAGGCTAAAAAATCAAATATACCGGTTATTGCCGATGGTGGTGTTCGGTATAGTGGAGATATCTCAAAAGCATTAGCATGTGATTCGCAAGCAGTGATGATTGGATCAATCTTAGCCGGTGTAAAGGAATCTCCGGGTGAAACAGTTCTTTTTGAGGGGCGTTCATTCAAAGTTTATCGGGGAATGGGTTCAGTAAGTGCTATGAAAGATGGTAGCAAGGACAGGTATTTTCAGGACCATGAAGAAGAAGTGTCTAAATTTGTACCCGAAGGAATTGAAGGGCGGGTTCCGTATAAAGGGAATTTATCGGAAACTATCTATCAGTTGATTGGCGGATTGAGAGCCGGGATGGGTATTTGTGGTGCTCCAAATTTAAAAGATTTTGCCAAAAATTCAAAATTCATACGGATTACATCGGCTGGTACTATTGAGTCTCATCCGCATTCAGTACCAATTACTAAAGAAGCCCCGAATTATAGAAGAATTTTTTAGGCATTGATTTAGGAAGTTATTGTAGTTTTAATATATTAAAGAAAGTCTGTTGAAGTAGGAGGAACAGTCGCGCTTTAGCTTAAAAATTAAAGTGAGGAAAGTCCGAGCTCCAAAGAATTAGGACGCCCGGTAACACCGGGGCGGAGTGATCCGACGGATTAGTGCCGCAGAAACTATACCGCCCGCCGTAGGCGGGTAAGGGTGAAAACGTAGTGTAAGAGACTACGACAATTAGTAGAGATATTAATTGTGGGTAAACCCCGTCCGGAGAAAGGTCAAATAGGGGAAGAGGAGTTGATTCGCTCCGTTCGATTCCCGGGTAGACTGCATGAGTAATCGGGTAATCGGTTATCGAGATAAATGGCTGTTGGTTCCATAAGGAATTACAGAACTCGGCTTATAATCCTTCTTCAACAGGCCTTCAGAAATGGAGGCACAAATGCTGTCGGGTCAAAAAACGACCTCGCATAAATGGGTACTTACACCTAATCCAGATTACCAATTGGTTACCAGTTTGGCCAATGAAACAAGTCTTCCACCTCAGATAATCAAAGTACTTATAAACCGCGGATTAGATGATCCGCAAAAGATTAATACCTTTTTGAATCCTGAAATCTCTGATTTGAAAGACCCATATGATATGTTAGGGATGCGGGAGGGCGTTGAAAGAGTTGGAAGAGCATTTATTAACAATGAAAAAATTATGGTTTATGGTGATTATGATGTTGATGGAATCACCGCTACGTCACTTTTGTATATAGTTCTCAATAAATTAGGTGCTCAGGTCGATTTCTTTTTACCAAATAGATTAGTTGCTGGTTATGGTTTATCTGAGGAAGCAATTAATTCCGCCAAAGAAAAAGGAATTTCTTTAATTATTACTGTTGATACTGGTATTACCGCGATTGACGAGATTGAATATGCAAAAGAAATCGGGATTGATGTTATTATCACCGATCATCACGAACAAGGCGAATCAATTCCAAAAGCATGTGCAGTTATTAATCCTAAACAAATTGGATGCACTTACGGTGAAGAACTTTCCGGTGTAGGTGTTGCTTGTAAATTTGCTCAAGCTTTGTATCGTTCAATGAATCAAAATGAATCAGAATTAGACCAACATCTTGATTTGGTTGCTTTAGGTACTTCCGCAGATATTGTTCCATTGGTTGGAGAGAATAGAATTTTTACCAAATTTGGTCTTAAGCAGATATCAAGAACAACCAAGCCGGGTTTGAAGTCACTTGCTTTTGTGTCCGGTTTGATGGGAAAAGATATTAGCACCGGACAGGTTGTTTTTATTTTGGCACCAAGAATTAATGCTTTGGGAAGATTAGGTGATGCAGGAGAAGCTGTTAGGTTACTAGCAACTCGGGATGAAAAAGTAGCTTCTGAAATTGCTCGAAAACTTGACTCTGAAAATAAAAGGAGGAAAGAGATTGACAGGGCAACTCTTAAGGATGCCATGGATCAGATGTATGAAGTTGCTGATTTGGAAAATGATAAAGCAATAATTTTAGCCGGCGAAGGTTGGCATCAGGGAGTTATTGGAATTGTTGCCTCAAGACTTGTTGAAAAATATCATTTGCCCACCGTAATGATATCTATTACCAACGGAGTGGGAAAAGGTTCAGCCAGATCTATTCCAGGATTTCATCTGTGTGAAGCTTTGAAGAAGTGTGAAGATTTGCTAATTAAATATGGTGGACATAAATATGCGGCAGGACTTTCAATCAAACAAGAGAATGTGGAAGAATTCAGAAAACGTTTCTTGAGTGTTTCCGATGTTAGCTTAACTTCAGAAGATATTCTGCCTAAGCTTAACATTGATAGTGAGATTGAATTATCTTCAATAAATGATGAGCTAGTACAATCTATTGATAAATTTTCACCATTTGGTCCGCAAAATACAAGACCAGTATTCTTAACTCGGAATTGTGAAATTGTCGGGCGGCCTTATACAGTGGGGAGGAATCACCTAAGAATAAAAATCCGCAAAGGGACTGCCATTTTTGATGTTATAGGTTATGGTTTTGGAGATATGGTGAAACATATTTCATCTGAAGGTTGTCTGGTGGATGTTGTTTACGTTGTTGAATATAACACTTATAACAATATTACAAAAATACAAATACGTCTAAAAGATATTAAGGCAACGGTGAGTACTCTTTCAACCGGCTTGGGATAAAAAATGACGGTTCTCGAAAAATTCTATCAGGGTGATATTCGTGCTTTATCTAAAGTGATTTCATTCGTAGAAAATCGAAAGGATGGATATCAGGAACTTTTAGGCAAGTTATATTTGAAAGCAGGCAATGCGGTTCGGATAGGAGTTACCGGACCTCCGGGAGCAGGTAAATCAACTTTAGTTAATAGAATCTTAAACAAATTAGTCGGGATTGATAAGAAAATTGGTGTTATTGCAATCGACCCAACGTCTCCTTTTTCAGGAGGAGCACTTTTAGGGGATAGAGTGCGAATGAACGAAGTTCCATCAGGGGGAAATATTTATTTTAGGTCGATGGCTACTCGGGGGGCATCGGGTGGTTTGGCATCGTCAACCGATAACATTACAGTTGTGCTGGATGCTTTTGGTTTTGATTATGTTCTTATTGAAACAGTCGGGGTGGGGCAGGTTGAACTTGATATAATGGATAGTTGTGATACTATCATAGTTGCAATTGTACCGGAGTCTGGTGATGGAGTTCAGACTATGAAAGCTGGATTGATGGAGATTGCGGATATTATGGTAGTTAACAAAGCTGATAGACCGGGTTCTGATAATTTGATAGATGAACTCACTTATTCACTTCATTTGCAAAACCGTCAAAATAAAGATTGGGATATTCCGATTATTCCAACTATTGCTACAAAAGATGAAAATATTGATGTTCTCTGTGATGCAATTATGGAGCATTATGATTTTTGTAACAATTCTGGCCAGTTTGAACTTCACCGACGCAAGCAAATTGAGCGTAAAATTCAGAATATTATCAAAAATAGATTTGATATAGAATTTTTAGATAAGCTATCCGGGAAAATTTCGTTTGAAGATTTAATTGATGAAATTATCAAGCGGAAAAAAGACCCTTACGAAGTCAGCAATAATTTGTTTAAAAAATTTAAAAAGCTCTGACTTTTTCAGTAAATTTCTGTAAATATCTTATTGAAACCCTTAATTTTATCTCTGTTTTTTGTATAAAAAACAACCATCTGCTATTGATTTTCAGAAATTATTTGGTTAAATTATCAAATTATTTAGATGGAGAATTTTTATGTATAGCAAGAAATTTCTGGAACAACTTAAAAACGGCCTTGAACAATGGGATGAAAAAGCATCAAAATATCGCACAAAAAAATCTATGCCACGCTTTTTTACAGTTTCTGGTTTAGATATTGATGAGCTTTACACCCCCGATTCAGTCAAAAATTCTGAAAAAGATAATTATTTTGATGAAAATATTAATTACCCCGGCCAGTTTCCTTATACCCGAGGTGTGCACCATACCCTATACCGGAGCAGACTTTGGACAATGCGGCAATTTGCCGGAATGGGAACGCCTAAACAGACCAATGAGCGCTTTAAGCTGATTCTTAAAGAAGGCGGCGGTGGTTTATCGACAGCATTTGACCTTCCGACTCTGATGGGTTATGATAGCGATC
>JAYEHE010000185.1:0-3356 GCA_034659415.1 Candidatus Zixiibacteriota bacterium
TTTCTGGACCCCGTTTGGAAAGCAACTGCTACTTCATAATTTTTTTCAGAGAAAATTTCTCCTTCAAGACGATAATAATCCATATTCTTTTCAATCATCACTGAATCAGTACTACTACGATGTGACCGACCTAAACAAAGAACAAATATAGACTCAAGAAGGTTTGTCTTTCCGCTGCCGTTGTTTCCATAAAGGACGTTTACCCCCGATGAAAATTTTATTTCTTGAGATTTAAAATTACGAAACCCCGTAATGGAGATTGAATTAATGTGCATAGTGTCACAATAAATAGCAAATATAACTCTGCTATTTAATATAAAAAATTTTCCGGTTAATCAGCCAATCTTAATGGCATAATCAAACAGAGATAATCATCTTTCTTTTTATTGGTGTTATAAATAACACCGGCGGAAACAGTACTGGAAAGTTCAAAAATTGCTTCTTCACTCTCAATTTTATTCAAAATATCAATTATATAATTAGCGTTATATCCCACCTCAATCGGTTCACCGGAATAATCACATTCTATTGCTTCTTTTCCTTCGCCGCCAACATCAGCATTTGTGGTAGAAAGAGATAAAGTGCTATCTTTGATTGAAAATTTCACCTGATGAGTTAATGTATTAGAAAGAATAGACACTCTTTTAACAGCATTAATTAAATCACTGCGTGCTATTATCATTTTTTTATCATTAGTTGTTGGAATTACCTGTTCATAATTTGGATAAGGACCTTCGATTAAGCGAGAAGTTAAAATAATTTCACCAAGATTAAATATTATATTGTTTTCACCAAAAATAACCCCAACTTCCTGATTCTCCGAACCAACAAATTTAGGTATGAAATCTAATACTTTTGGCGGAACAATTACATCGTCATACATCCCTTTTAATTTTTTATTATCAGCCGAAACTTTTGCCAGACGGTGGCCATCGGTAGCAACCATAACCATCATATCACCGTTAGTTTGCCACAAAACACCATTAAGAGCCGGACGAGTATCATCATCACTACAAGCAAAACTTGTCTTTTTAACCATTTCAACTAAATCAGAAGCAATAAGTTTAATCTCTTTTTTTGTATTAATGGCTGGTAACTTAGGAAAATCATCAGCGGAGACAGTAGCAATTTTATATGAACCATTTGGAATTTTAATTTCTAAACGAGATGATGACGCTTCAAAAGTAACTTCCGATTCTGGAAGCTCTTTGATTATATCAAAAAGAATTTTAGCAGGTAGTGATATTGCACCTTTTTTACTAACATTACAATCAAGCGAAGCAGTTATAGATAAATCTAAATCTGTCGCCGAAATTTTTAATTTATTATCCAATGCCTCAACCAAAAGATTAGTGAGAATAGGTAATGTTGATTTTGTCGGTACTACTTGAATAATGTGTTGAAGATAATTAACAAGTTTTGATTTTGGTAAACTAAACTTCATTTATTTTTTCTCCCAAATTTTTTTCCACAGTAATTTCTTAATACTCTGTTTTATATATAAAATAAGTAATAATAATAATATATGTTAATATGTTAATAAAGTATTTTTATTGACATAATTAAAAACTAAACCCCTTAAGTTAAACAATTTAACAATTTTATATTTATGTAAAATACTACACACCTTAATTTGATAAAATGTAGAAAAACTCCTATTTGTAAACATTTTATTTGATCACCATTATTTTAAACATTTTAATCATAGGTTATACACAGCTTTTCAATACAGCAATGCCGCAGAAATTTTTTCTACTTTGTCTTTAATTGTTTGATTATTTGCCAATTTATTAGTGATTAAATTACAGGCATGTATTACGGTTGAGTGGTCTCTCCCGCCAAAAGCATCGCCAATTGATTTTAATGAATTGTTGGTTAAGGTTCTTGATAAATACATCGCCACCTGTCTGGCTAAAACAATATTAGAGGTTTTCTTTTTGGCAATAATCATTTCTTGGTCAATTGAAAATTGTTCTGATGTTTTTTTCTGAATCATTTCAATTGTAACCTCTTTTTGGCTGGAATTAATTGTATCAGCCAGTACTTTTTGGGCTGTTTCAAGATCAATTGGAGATTTTTTTAATGAAGTGTAAGCAAGTAGCCTGATTAATGCTCCTTCTAATTCACGAATATTGGTAGAAATTTTATCGGCAATATAAGTAATTACCTCTGATGGAATGCTAATGCCTTGGTCTTTCGTTTTTTTATATAAGATAGCCGTCCTGGCTTCGAGGTCAGGTGCCTGAAGATCAGTTACTAACCCACAGGAAAAACGGGATAATAAACGTTCTTCAAGACCTTTAATTTCTTTTGGTGCTCGGTCGGAAGTTAAAATAATTTGTTTACCCAAATGATAAAGAGTGTTGAAAGTATGGAAAAACTGCTCTTGTGTAGATTCTTTTCCTGAGAAAAACTGAATGTCATCAATAATTAAAACATCAACCTCTCGGTAAACTCGGGTAAATTTAGATATGGAGCCATCGGAAATAGATGAAATAAAATCAGATGTAAATTTTTCACTAGTGGCATATTTAACTTTTTTTTCGGGATACATTCCAATTATCCTATGTCCGATAGCTTGAGCGAGGTGAGTTTTTCCTAAACCGGTACCGCCATAAATCAATAAGGGATTATACTGTGTCATCCCGGGTCCCTCGGCAACAGCCTTGGAAGCGGCATGAGCAAACTGGTTAAAATTTCCAACCACCAAAGATTCAAATTTATATTTATCATTTAAGTTATGTTCATATGTTTCAGCCGGTTTGGGTGGCGTTATATTATTGGAAGGATGTAAAAAATCTAATGAAACCTGTTGTTCTGGTTCACTTTTATTAGACACAACAAAACCAATGTCATATTTATGGCCATGAACTTCAAGAAATGATTCTTCGATTAAGTCTTGATAGTGTCCCCTTATCCAATCAGCAACAAACTGATTAGGCACAATGATATTAAAATCACCATTTCCACCCTTTTCACCTTTGGTTACTTTCAGCCAAGTATTAAATGATTGTTCTTTCATGCGTCTTGAAATGTATTTGAGACAATCATCCCACATGTCTTTTTTCAAAACATTTTCTTGCAATATTAACACCCCTCAAGATATATTAAAATTTTAAAATTATCTAAAATTAAGAAAACAATAATTGTTTAAAAACCCCTCACATTTCCACAAACTTATTAACATTTTTTAATAAAATTATATAAGTTAAAGTTATGACAATTAAGTGTTTTGGTTGACACCAAGAAACTTATCCACAAGTTGCTAACACACTGATAAATTATCGCTTTCATGTTTATAAATAGCGATGATATTGCTCTGCGTCAAGCAGACATAACCATTAATTAATTTTTTT
>JAYEHE010000186.1:0-3355 GCA_034659415.1 Candidatus Zixiibacteriota bacterium
ATGAAACGGTTTGTTTCTTTTTCGTGCTTTTACAGTCAAATCAATAAATTCTATAAGTTCAACCGCTTTTAATTGTTTAGGGAGAGATTCAAAAAATTTAGATACCGAATTATTATTAAATGGCTTCGCAAACGATTCTAAATTGGTTTTATTTTTTCTTTTCTTATAGGAATAAGTCTTTACCGCAGATAAGTTAGCCGGCCTGTTTTTTTTCTCATGATGAACCATTCTTAGAAACTTTCTATCTCTCCCAGCTGGAAATCAGTCAATTCGGCGGTAATTGACCCGACAATTACTTTTGATTTCATTTGCACCGGCATTTTCAGACGATCATCTGTTAACCAAACTTTGAGTTTCCCCTCATTTTTAAAAACCCCCACCCCTTTTTGTAATGGTTCAACCACAATACAATCAAAAGTCCCCGCCTTAACTGTGATAGTTTCTTTTTTCAAAATATCAACTTCGAGCGGATATAGTTTGCCATCGGTGAAATTATCAACTTTAATCGTTTCGCCAACTTTTAAGTCCTGAGTTCTTACATAATATAAAACCGATATAGCATCCTGCACCTGCGGAGGGACAACTAAAGTATCTTCGTTATAAAAAACTTTATTATTCTTTTGGTCAAATTCATACATCCTGTCAGACCGGTAGCTTCCTTCTTTTAATTTTTTTTCAAATCGCCAGCTAAAGATTCCGATTGCATCGACAATTGATTCAATCTTATCTTCAACTTTATAAAAGGTAGAGAAAAAACTATTAGAGTTGGCTGTTGTTACAATCTGGTAACATGGCCTTTTCTTATAATCAACAAGCCTTACTACTTCCATATTAGCTGTACCAGCATTAACAAAACCATAGTTTATATCAAAACTAAATTTTTCATTTACACCAAAAGCTACATTTTCAACATATGGATCAAATTCAACTTTTGACATCTGTGATGAATCCACACTTGCTTCAGCAATCCCCATTTCAATAGAGACAAAGAAAAACATTGGCAAAAATCCAACTATACAGAGAATAATTACCAATAGGTTTTGCAATTTACTTGATTTAGGCATTATTTTTCTCATCAATTCTTTTTACAATTTCCGGAAGGATTTTGCCCAAAATTTCTCCGATTTCAAGAAAAGTTTCATTGTATTTGCCTAAATCCTGCCCAATCGGGTCAACAACACCTTCGCCATCCCCCCCCTTTTCAGGGAATTTTTTGAGCAGATACGTATATTCTTTGGCACTTTTCTTCAGTTTTACAATTTCCTTATAATGCGAGGATGTAAGGGCAAAAATCAAGTCAGACTGTTCTATCAATTGTTTTGTTAATGGCTGTGATTTGTGCATAGAAATATCAGCATCCCATATTTTTGCCGCCTCAATAGCATACATTGTAGCTGGAAATCTGGATGCTGCCGACGTTCCTGATGAGCAAACTTCAAATTTTCCCTTATTTTCTTTTTTAAGTAATATTTTGAGAGCACCTTCAGCCATTGGAGACCGACAGGTATTACCAGTACATACAAACATAATCTTAAAAGTTTTACTCATATATTCAATAAATCCATAATTTCATCATTGTCAATTGCTCCAGCTCTTAAAATACGACATCTATTTTCCGAGCAATCAACCACTGTGGAAGATAACGAATTTAACCTGCCTTCGTCGAGATAAAAACCAACTTTTTGACCAAAAGTTTGATATATTTCTTCAATCGTCTCATTTTCATTCTGGCCGGAAAGATTAGCCGAAGTTGCAGTAAGAGGGAAATCTACCGCATTTACTAATTTATTGATAATTTCAGAAGGTGAATATCGGATACCTATTTTATTATTTACTACAACCGGCTCCGGAAATTTGATTTTTGTATTTAACACCAAAGTTAGCGGACCCGGAAGAAATCTATTTGTCAATTTGGTCGAAATTTCATTCATAATAGCTAAATCATCTATTTCCTTTAGTGATTTTACAAAAACTGCAGTTGGCATAGACGAAGGTCTTTGCTTTATTTCATAAAGGTTCTCAATAGCTGTTTTATTATCAGCTCTTACTAAAAGACCATATCTGGTTTCAGTTGGAGCAACAATTATGTGGTTATTTTTCAAAGATGAAATAATCTGTAAAAGTAATTTTGAATTCTCAAAAATTAAACCAGCCTTGATAATCTTGTCAGTTTTCATCAGGCCCTATAATATCATCGTTTAACAGGCTGTCATCGAAAACTTCCTCATATCCTTCCTCGTATCCATCATCATAAAGCGGTTTGGTCTCTTTGATATTAATATTTACTAAAACAACCCAAGCAGATGAATAACCGACGGTCTTGGTTGTCATTTGATAATCTTCGGCGCTATCTTTATCGCCAAAATTCCCTACCCGAACTTTGAAATACGGCACTTCATAATCAATAAAAACAGGTCTGTCAAAAATCTCTTCGGCTACCTTAGCTTCCTCTTTTGCGTCCCCATAAAGTTTACTTGTAAATAATTGGACTCTAAAGACCTGGCTGTTCAAAGTGTCAATTTCTTCGGGAACATAAACGGGGAAAGAACTGCCGGTATCATTTACAATAGTATCTTTACTTTGAAAAATAAAACTTGCTATCTCACCTGTTTGTGGAAATTTTTCAGGGATAATATCTTTATCATGGGACAACTCAAGCGGATTAAAGTTAAGGTGGTTATCCGTTTCATTTAGATCAGCAGATTCAGAAGAATCTACTTTTACCGATTTATTACCTGCACAAGAAATAATCAGCAGAGCGAATAAACAAATAGTAGCATTAAAGATATTTTTTGTTGGTCTCATTATCGGCAATCTTATTTAATAATTTTTTTATGTCGTTAACATAGGACTTATGAACAACCATGGTAATTTCACCTGAACGCACAACGACCAAATCAGATACTCCAAAACAGGCTATTATGCCATCACCGTCATTGTAAACAGTAGTTTCAAAAGTGTCAACTGTTACAGTATTACCCAAGATTACATTATTCTCCCCATCCTTATGCTTATATCTTTCCAAAGCTCGCCAACCGCCGACATCATCCCAGACAATATCGCCTTTAATTGCCAAAACATTGCTTGCTTGCTCCAATACAGCAAAGTCAATTGAAATAGATTCTGCATTTTTATATAATTCTTTTCGAGCTTCAAGTTCGTTATCAGTTCCGATTTCAGGTTTATATTTTTCTAACAAATTATATAGATTGGGCTGGCTAATTTTAACAGCCTCTAAAATTGAATTTGCAGACCAGATAAACATACCACTATTCCAAAGATATTTATGGCTGTGATAATATTGGCTTGCAATAGCCGCCTTTGGCTTCTCAGTAAAGGCTTCAACCTGATAAAC
>JAYEHE010000187.1:0-3345 GCA_034659415.1 Candidatus Zixiibacteriota bacterium
CTAAATAAGGGCTGACATTATTTACAAATAAAATTCTCGGCACATTTTTACTTTTAACAGTTTCAAAAATTTTCTGAGCCGGATTTCTTGACCATCGTTCATAATCGGAATTTGAAAGAATGCCATCCCAACTCTGGAATAATTGAACTGCATCTGCCCCGGCATCTACTTGAGCCGAGAGATATCTACCGATAACCTGACTTAATAAATCAAACAGTTTTTCCGAAGCTTCGGGATAGACATGTAAAAACTTCTTAGCTTTATCAAAAGATTTTGAGCCTTTGCCTTCAATAAGATAACAGACTAATGTAAAAGGCGACCCGCAAAAACCGATTAACGGCGTGTTGGGAAGAATTTCTTTTATTTTTTTGATACCGTCAAAAACAAAATGCAATTTTTCTTCAATATCAAAATCAGATAATCTATCAATGTCATCCGGTGTTTCAATCGGGTCTTCAATTTTTGGTCCACCATCAGGAAATTCAAATTTGATACCCATCGGATCCAGCATCGTTAAAATATCAGAAAACAAAATAGCCGCATCCAATCCAAAACGTGAGATTGGCTGACGAACAACTTCGGCAATTAATTCCGGTGTTCTGCAAAGCTCATTAAAGGTAACTTTAGAACGAACTTCAAGATATTCAGGTAGGTAACGTCCGGCTTGACGCATTATCCAAATAGGGATTTGTCCTTTATTTTTACCATAACAGGCATCGATAAAATTGGAATTATTTAAGCCCACTCATGAGCCTCTTCTTTAATAACGGATGTAAGAACTTCGATTGTTTTTTCAAACATCTCTTCGGTATGAGCATTTGATATAAAGCAGACTTCAAAACCTGAAGGAGGCAGATACACTCCTTTGTTTAAAATACGTTCATGCATCCGATTGTAATGGGCAATTCCGTTGGGACTAATTGCAGAGGCAGAACGAGGGATCTCTTTTTGGAATACAATCCAATATAAAGAAGCAACTCCAACGATGCTTACCATCATTTTATCTAAATTTTGAGTAAGCCTACTAACAAACCTACGATTGTTTTCTTCCAATTCAGAATAAATTTTACCATTGGCAAGTTTGGTTAATGCCGCCAAGCCGGCAGACATTGCTACCGGATTGCCTGACAATGTTCCTGCTTGATAGACCGGCCCGTCAGGAGATAATACATCCATAACGTCAGCTCTTCCGCCAAATGCTCCAACCGGCATTCCGCCACCAATAATTTTTCCATAAGTAATCAAATCTGGATGAAGTCCGTAATATGCCGCAGCACCTCCCATACCCAATCTAAAACCGGTTATCACTTCATCAAGAATCAACAAAGTCCCATGTTTTTCCGTTAACGCTCTTAGTAAACGCATATAATCATGGCGTTGAATCAATAAACCGTTGTTAGCCGGAATACCCTCAATAATAACAGCCGCAATCTGATCACCTTTTTCAGAAAAAAGTTTTTCCAATGCTTCGTCATCATCCAACGGAAGAACTATTGTGTTTTTGGTTATATCAGCAGGAACTCCGGCTGAAGAAGGTTGTCCAAATGTTGCAAGCCCGGACCCTGCTTTAACTAACAAGTGGTCACTGTGGCCATGATAGCAACCGTCAAACTTTACAATTAAATCACGACCGGTAAAACCGCGTGCTGTGCGAATAGCTGACATAACCGCCTCGGTTCCCGAAGATACAAACCGAATTTTTTCTATCGGTTCTACACGCCCGACTATAAATTCGGCAAGTTTATATTCTACCTCTGTCGAAGTACCAAAAGTCATCCCTTTATCAATTTGGTCTTTTACTGCTTTTATAATATCAGGGTCGTTATGCCCTAAAATCAAAGGTCCCCAGCTACAGCAAAAATCTATATATTTGTTACCGTCAATATCATATAAATATCCACCTTCGCCTTTTTCAATAATTCGTGGACTACCGGTAACGGACTTGAAAGCTCTTACAGGAGAATTGACGCCTCCCGGTATAATACGGTTTGCCATTTCCACAAGTTTTTTTGATTTATCAGTCTTAATCATTACTCCATCCATTTCTTAATATGTCCCTTAAGTGGTAAGTTAAAATTATTGATGCTCCCGCACGAGTAATAGCTGTCAGATTTTCAATAACCATTTGTCCTTCGTCAACCAGTCCGGCTTTTGCCATTAGTTTAACCTGAGTATATTCGCCGGACACATTATAAGCGGCAATGGGAAGTTCCGTATTCTTTTTAAAATCTGAAATTATATCCAGATAAGCTAAAGCCGGCTTGACCATAACAATATCCGCCCCCTGATCTTCATCGAGCATTAGCTCAAGTTGAGCTTCAGCACGGTTTCTAAAATCCATCTGATATCCTTTACGGTTTCCTTTCCCGGGAGAAGAATTAGCCGCCTCCCTGAACGGTCCGTAATACGAAGAAGCATACTTAGCGGTATAAGCCATAATTAGCGTATCGGTGAAATCATTTAACTCAAGGTTTTCTCTAATAGCTCCAACTCGGCCATCCATCATATCTGAAGGTGCCACACAATCACATCCAGCTTTAGCCAATTCAAGAGCCATATTGCTTAATACCAAAACAGATTTATCATTATCAATTTCACCATCAATTGTAACTCCGCAGTGGCCCGTATCTGTGTAAGCACAAAGGCAAACATCAGCTGAAACAAACAGATCATCACCAAATTTATCTTTAAGCATATTAGTGGCAATAATAACAGGATTTTTACTGTCCGATGATGAAGTTGCCATTTTATCTTTCCTGTCGGTAACGCCAAATAGCATAACTTTATTTATGCCAAGTTTGATATCTTCGGTAATTGATTTAATAAGAGAATCAGGAGACTCACGATAAATACCTGGCAAACCATTTATCTCATCTTTAATATTGTCACCTTCACAAACAAAATACGGTTGTATCAATCGTTTATTTTGTAGGGTATGTTCAAACGACAATTCACGGATAGTCTCATTACGACGCATCCTACGCGGGCGTAAAAATTGTTCCATTATACTAACTCCAAAATATTTTTTATATCAGTATCTTTTAATATATCTACACCAATCCAACCGAGTTTTTTCATTTCAGCTGCGGTTGTTTTTCCGATAGCATAAATTCTTGAAATTGGAGAACCAAATTGACGATTATAAGATCTTACTGCAGAAGGTGCAGTAAAAAGAAGATAATCATCTTTTGTCAGTTTATCGATTTGTGATTTATCAACATCTACTTCAACTGTTCGATAACATATTATTGATTGGAAATTATGATTTTCAAATAGATAGTTGGGTTCAAAATTTATTTTTTCACCACGTAAAAATATTATTCTTAATGGTTCTGTCTCTATTTT
>JAYEHE010000188.1:0-3338 GCA_034659415.1 Candidatus Zixiibacteriota bacterium
CAATTATGGCTTTTTCAAATTCATTATAGAGGTTTCCTTTTGTGTCCCCGAAAATAACTATATCCGGATATCTATCAGCAAAAAACCGGTTAATACAGTTTCGTGCCCATAACGAATCAGTTTCATCAACAGTCAGATTAAAGAGATAAATCTCTTTATCTTCAAGAGATATTTCTCTTTGCTTAAATTTATTTCCCGGCCTAAGGCTTATTAAATCTATCCGACAGCCATAATTTTCATTCAAATAATATAAAATTGGCCAGTCAATATTTTCTGTGTTTTCATAGATATATGCTACCCTAATATCACACAAACTATATTTGTACGGGTCATTAGTGGCATTGATATTCGCTGCAAATAAAATTATACAGCTAATTACAAGAAGAAAAAATATTGCCGTTTTCCCTGTTATCTTTTTTTTCCAATCCTTGGACATAGTATTAATATATCGACAGATATTACCTCTTGTCAAATTTAAATAAAATTAGATTCAAAAAATATTTCAGTCTAAAATAGTCTCATCAGATTCTAACCAAGCTGGTTCGACAATACATAAAAATTCTAAGTCTGTTTGCCCAATATTTTTTACCCATTGGACAGAATTTGGTAAGATTTCAAAACAGTCTCCTGCTTCAATAATTACAGAATCATTATCAATATACATTTCTCCGTTCCCTTTGAGGATATAATATACCTCGCTTGAGGATAGTTTATGTTTTATAGAACTATTTCCAATTGAAACTATGGCATGAGCAATGGAATATTTACCGCTAAACTGATAATCACGGTTTGGATGGAGAAGTTCTTTTAGTTTTGATTTATCACCTGCAATAATTTCGGGGATATCTTTAAGTTTTCGGATTAGCATAATATTAAAAAAGCCGCTTGAGGCGGCTTTTTCTTTTAGACAATTTTCTTTTCGCGTAATTTTTCAAAAAGTTTACCAGCGATTTCTTCGGGGGTTTCCCCTTCAATCATCTCACCCGATGGTCTCGCAGGCGGGGAAGCTACTTTAACAGTTTTCGTACCGGAATTTGCGCCTAAATCTGAAGTGTCCAGATCCAAATCAGAGGCGTTCCATTTGGTAATCTGTTTTTTCTTGGCAGCCATTTTGCCTTTAAGCGAAGGGAGTCTCGGTTCATTTATCTCTTTTACAACGGAAATCAGAGCAGGAAGAGTCAGTTCTACTACATCATATCCATCTTCGGTGATTCTGTAAACAACAGCTTTTCCATTTTCTAAAGATTCAACTTTTTTAACAAACATGCTTTGCGGTAAATCAAGATTAGCCGCAACCGCCCCATGCACCTGAGCGGCGTCAGTATCCACTGCTTGTTTACCGGCAATAATCAAATCAAACTCGCCCAGTTTTTTTAAGCCGGATGCTAATATTTTTGCTGTTGCCTGTTGGTCAGAACCATTAAAAGCATCGTCGGCAATCAAATAAGCATCATCAACGCCAAGTGCAAGACATGCCCGAAGAGCAGATTCAGCCCGTTCAGTTCCAACAGTTATAACTGAGACCTTCCCGCCGGTTTTTTCTTTAAGACGCAAACCTTCTTCAACAGCAAATTCATCCTGTGGATTAACTGTTCCCGGACCTTGTGGTAAAACTACTTCGTTAGCGGCTTCGTCAACTTTGATAAGAGCAATTTCAGGTACCTGTTTAATTAAAACGACTATATTCATCATATCTCCATAACTAAATTAATCTAATATTATGGAGAATATGGCAAAAAGGGGTGATGATGTCAAGCGAGAGGTAACGTGTAAATAAAAAAATCCCGCCGAAAGCGGGATTTTTTATATTTAACGCAGATAAAATTTAACGACGTCTTTTTTTCGGAGCCGCTTTACGTTTGGCTGGAGTACGGCGTTTTGGAGCAGCTTTGCGAGCCGGTTTCCTCTTGGCGGCAGTTCTGCGAGTTGTAGTTTTACGTCTTGGAGCGGCTTTACGAGCAGTTGTTTTTCTTCTTGTAGCAGCCTTTTTAGCAGTGGCTGTTTTTTTGAGACCCATTGCACGGCATTTTGATTTTACCGAAGACAGTGAACGTCTGAGAGTTTTGGCAATCTCAGTAGCGGTTCTTGTTTTGTACATTTTTTTCAGTCTGGCTGTTTCAGCCGCTGACCAAATTTTTGCTCCCGGACGAGTTTTCATTTTGGTGACTCTCTTAACTGTTCTCTTTCTTGGAGCAGCCTTTCTTGTGGTTTTGCGAGTTGTTTTTCTCGCCGTTTTTTTTGGTGATTTACGCATTGAACAATCTCCCATTTTTGTTTAAGGTTTAATGTTAAAAAAAAATAATTAATTTAAATTACATTTTTTCATCTTTATAATCCTAAAACATAAATGTGGAAAGATGGTTAAATTAAGTCAATATAAAAATTTTACTTAAAATAAAAAAGTAGGAAAAAATTTCTCTCTTAAAATTCTATTTCATGCGTCTTTAAATAATCAATTGCCATAGATGCGGCTTTTTGTTCAGCTTCTTTTTTTGATGCTCCGGATCCTTCTCCAACTTTAAAATTGGAAATCAAAACTTCCAGATTGAAAATTTTATCATGATCTGGTCCTTCTTCGCTGGCGATTTCGTATCGAGGCATCCCTTTACCGAGTGCTTGCACCAATTCTAACAGTTCCCCTTTGTAATTTCTTTGCGAACTGTCATTCAAAATTCTGTTTTTCTTGGCATATATCAATCTGATAATAATATCAGTAGCAGATTCAATGCCACCATCAATATACACAGCGGCGATAATCGATTCAAAAGTATCACTAACAATTGATGGTCGTTCTTTCCCACCGGAGCGTTCTTCTTCTGATGACATCCTAATACATTCATTTAAGCCTATTTCTTTGCCCAAATTAGAAAGAGTTACTTCGTTAACCAGCATAGCTTTTTTCTTGGTTAGTTCTCCTTCGCGTAAATCCCCATAGTCTTCGAATAATTTATATGAAATAACCATACCTAAAACTGAATCACCTAAAAATTCAAGTCTTTCGTTAGCGGGGCTATTATTGTTTTCGTATCGAGAGAAGGAACGATGGGTTAAAGAAAGAAGCAACAAATCCTGATCATGAAAATGGTAACCGATAATTTTTTGAATCTTCTCTATTTTTACTTTATCAGAATTATCTATTACCTTAACAAAAAATAATTTAATTTTATCAAGCAAATTCATTACATACTGTCGTTACTTTTTCCTATTAACAATGAAACGTTATGTCCACCAAAACCGAAAGAGTTGGTCAAGGCATAATTAATATTATGATTCTTTTTAACATTGGGCACATAATCCAAATCACATTCCGGATCGGGATTGTCAAGATTAATTGTCGG
>JAYEHE010000189.1:0-3311 GCA_034659415.1 Candidatus Zixiibacteriota bacterium
ATGTCAAATCACTTATCCCAAGAGTTTCGTCATTGTTTATATCAGCGGCATCATCGGAAGGTGGATTCGGTCCTTCTGCAAATAAGAAATCTACCAGAAAAGTCAGATCCGAAATATTTGGGTCAGAACCATCACCATTAATATCGCCGCAAATAAATTCGAAACTCACACTAAGATGCTGAACATCGGACAAAGGCATAGCACTATTATCAGTAACTTTTACACTAAATATAAACATGCCTGACCCGTTCGGTGTACCTGTAATCATTTCTTCTTGTGAATCTAAAATGATACCATCCGGCAATTCTCCGGCTGTCAATTCCAACGTAAATGGAGGCAAACCACCAACAATACTCAAAGGTGCTTCATAAGAAACACCTAACATTCCGTTAGGCAACGATGTTGTTGTGATTTCGATTTCAGGTTCATCATCATATTTAACTTCAGCTCTTATACAAAGGTTATAATTGTTCCCATACACTTGTGCTAATGTTTGCCAAGCATCATTGCGATATATTGAACTTCGTATCTCAGGTTGAACTATCCCCGCATCCATGCTAAACCAATTCGTATCAACCGGAGTCGATTCAAGGCAAGTAAAACCGATATGGAAATCTTCGTCAGTATCAAATACAAGATTCAAATCTGAAATATTAATATACCCTAAATCACCATTTGGAATATCTAAAGAATCAATTAAATTAGTAGGGAAAGTACCATCACTTTCCCATACATATAATCTGATCGGTCCGGTTGATGGGAAGTCACCTTCACACATTACCGACAACAAAGTACATGCCTCAGCAGGAGTAAACCGAACATTATATAAATCCCATCCCGAAGGGTGCGGAAGAGCCTGGATATATGCAATATTACCATCATCATGTTGAATAATTCCGGTATTAGATTTTTTCTGAGTAGTCAAAGTTGGATCTCCATTAAGAGTCATACCATAAAACCAGCTTATTTCCCACTCTTCAAAACCGCCTTCCGCTTGAGCGGCAAACCAATCAAAATATGCTTGTCCAATCGATTTGCCATCACCTAATGGTCCATAAAAATCATCGAATGCAAGCATAGAACCTGATTTTGTACTGCCAATAGAAGCTAATCCATAATCATCACCAAAAATATACCATCCGGATGAATAATCCTGTTCAACATATAAAGCGTTAGAACATGCAAATAAATTATAAAAATGAGCTTTCGGTTGGGTCGCAACTATTTCCGAATTGTACACCCATGACCACTCTTCTGCTGGATTTTTGAAAGCATGCCCACCAGACCAAGAATGAACACATACCTGAATAAATTCATAATCTATCGGAAGCCTGCCAATATAATCCGGTCCCCATGTTTCCCAGCGGTCTCTAACAAATTCACGATTACTATAAGCAAGCCCAACATTAAGATTCCACCAATTCCCGGGTGCCCAGTCATCATCAATATATACTAAAGCCTTACTTTCGGCAGGAAGCAATCCGCATCGATATAAATGATTTTTACGAAAATAGTTATTTACAAGATCAGATTCACTATCCCCTTTCATAATTAGAGGAGATGCAGTTAGTCTTCCCATATATATATCCGGTTCTATGTTGCCGGTATGGCTGTCGTATAACCCGTCAAAATCACTGTCTTCAAAAACTCCATCGAGATCCATATAAAACAGATCAATTGGAAATTCGGCATGTTCCGGCGGGTCACCAAAATTTGTTTCAAACCATGCAATTGGGAGATCGCCCACAAACAGACACCCTTGTAAACCGGACGAATATCTATCGGCTAATAATAACCTTAAATCTTCAGGAGTACCGCCTGATACTGTAAGAAGCTCAACATTAAATCCTTCACCGGTAAGGTCTAAAATATATTGGTTTAACGATAATTCAATACTTGGATAAAATAAGTCATTTACTACAACACAAAAACTAACCGAACCATCTTTTAAACCTGACGAGGAAGTTAGAGATAAAGAATTACATTTAAACGGTTTAGATAAATCTTGTTCAGATACCCATTGATTATAAGAGATTGGCGGTTCACCATCGGGATTTACCCATTTAGTTTTGATAGTATTTTGAATAGAATTTAGATTATCCTTGGGTGCAACTTTTTCCGGAGTAATATTTTCTGAAAATATTTGTTTTGGGAAAGAAAATATCAAAATAAATACAACTATGCAAATTAAGGGGGATTTGAAAAATTTCATATATACTCCATAAAAACTTAATTATTTATTAAGTTAAAGATACTACAATTTATTTTTTTGTCAAATTTCAGTAATTGGCAAGTAGAACGAGAATTCCGTTCAATTAGAATTGAAACTGCTGTTATTTTTTCTATAATTTCACCGATATACTAATAAATTGAATAATATTGAAGGCAGTTATTTTATTCAAATATATTTACAAGTACAGAAGAGATTTGAGAGGAATATATGATTGGAATAATCGGAGCAATGGCTGAAGAGATTGAACTTTTTCGTCAGGTAGTCGATATCAAATCAGTCCATAAATATGCTCGTAATAATTACGTTGTTGGCAAACTCTGCGGACAAGAAATAGTTTTACTCCAATCAGGAATAGGGAAAGTTAATGCCACTATTGGCACCCAGATTATGATTGACCGGTTCGATGTTGAAATGATTATTTTCACAGGTTTAGCCGGTGGCTTAGTTCCGAATCTTTCTCGCGGCGATATTGTTGTTTCAAATAATGTTGTCCAACATGATTTCAATCTTACTGCTTTTGGGCGACGTTTTGGTGAACTTCCGGATGTTGGACGTATGATAGAAGTTGATGAACGGCTCGTGAAATTTGCATGCTATGCCTATGATGATGTTTTTGAAAATCAAGATGATAAACCCAAGTTGTTTGTCGGAACAATATGCTCCGGCGATACATTTGTTACCGAAAAACGCAAAATTGAATGGCTCCAACGAGAATTCGGTGCAGTAGCAATTGAGATGGAAGGTGCGGCGGTTGGATATACATGTTTTACCAACGATGTAAAATTTGTTATTCTCAGGACAATCTCTGATACTGGAGGCAAGGACGGAGCTGATGATTTCTTGCAATATCTGACAAAAGCATCTGAAAATTCCTTTGCTATTGTTAAAACAATGCTGACAATTATGTCCTATCGAGATTCATTACATCCTGTTACAAATCTATCAATTAAATAAAACAAATACCCCCCATATATTTGATTCTCTGTGGGCGGCAGACATCCTCGTTTGTCCCAGATAATATTAAGTTGTAGGTCAAAACCCCTGTGGTTTTGACATTCTTATTTTTCCGGAAAAAATG
>JAYEHE010000190.1:0-3301 GCA_034659415.1 Candidatus Zixiibacteriota bacterium
AATTGATTTTGAAGGATATAATATTTATATGGCTCGGGATGAAAGAAAATCCAGTTATGCATTGATAACTACTCATGACCGTGAAAATTATGATAAATTTGTTTGGAGCAGATATTATCACGGGGGCAAATTTGTTTTATATGACGCTCCGTTTACAATAGAAGAATTACGATGTCTATATGGTGATTCATGTAATGATATGAATTTTAATCCAAATAATTATGGAATAGGTAACTTGTTTAGAGTTGCTGACTCTTCGTTTTATTTTGCTCCTCATGGTGGCAATGCTAATAGATGGGGAATAAATACTCCCATTAAGAGAGTTTATCCAGAGATGGAACCTGTCCCGTTGAAAACTGACCTTACTACTCTTGATGATAGCTGTTTTACTGAAGACGGATATTTGAAATATTATGAATATGAATATGTGATTGAAAATCTTCTTCCTACTGTCCCTTATTATGTTAGTGTAACTGCATATGATGTTGGTTCACCAAAGTCGGATTTGGATATTCTGGAAACGTCAATAACCCAAAATGCTAAAGTTTATTATCCGCTTGCAGATACTGATCAGGTTGAAGGAGATGATTTAAAAGTGTATATTTATCCTAATCCGTATCGTATAGATGGTAATTATAGGCAAAAAGGGTATGAGGGGCGTAATGATATTCGGCCAAGTTATCGAGTGAGAAAATTACATTTTGCTAATCTTCCATCTAAATGCACAATCAGCATATTTTCCCTTGATGGTGATTTGATTAGAGAATTAGACCATGATGAAGATCCGTCCAGCCCAAATAGCCGTCATCATGATTGGAATATGATTTCAAGAAATACTCAAGAAATAGTTTCGGGTCTTTATTATTGGACAGTGGAAGATTCTAAAGGTCAGGTCCAAATGGGTAAATTAGTTGTAATTATGTAACCAAATATTAATTTCAACTTAATAATAGATAAATAATAAAAATTATATTCTAAGTAACTTATTTGATGTTATTACTATAAGTTGTTGTTATTTGAAAAGTTAATAGGTTTGTTGTTGTTATTTGATAAGTAAGTGATTAGAGAAATTATGGTTTGAGGATGCTTCTTTTGTGAAAACAGTTGCATATTACGCTACTGTACTTTTTTTGAACAGTTGGAAATGAAATAGTTAATTAAAATTAAATAATAAATAAATTAGGTGTTGACAATTCAACATCTTCTACTTATATTCTTTGTCGGATGATAGGTGAGTCTTTCAACAGAAATGAAATGGTTTCATTAGAGCCATAACTTCCGATTTAAAGTAATCAAATACTTCGTTCTTAATGTGGTGATGGGGATCACTTAAGAAGTACATACATAAAGGTTTTGTGCATAACATTGATTGTTAATTAAAAAGTTCAATTTTTAAACAGATGATGAGTAGCTGTTCTATCTTTAGCAGTTATTACATTTGGTAAGGATTTTGCTTATTGAGGCTTGATAAGGGACTAAAGGAAAAAGTACTACTGAATCTTAATGAGGAGGAGTTATGGCCTTGAATTTTAGGCTCCCGATGTTTTTTAGCCGTTTTATTTTAGTAATAGTAATTGGAATAGTTGTTTTGATTGCTCCTGCCAGCAATGCACAGTTTTCTGATTTGAAAATAGTAGTAGGCGATACTACTGCTATGCCTCTTGACCAAAATACGGTGATTTCAATTTATATGACCAACTATCATGATGTTATAGCTGGTTTTAATCTATGGATACAGCTTGACAATCCGGATTTGATCAAATTTCAAATAGATACGGTAGAAGTAACAGATACTATTTATTGGAAATGTCTGGAGTGGGACGGGTCTAATTGTGTTGATTCTATAATAAAGAATCCGGGAGATTATGATTTTACTACAATAGATATTCACGATGTTGCTATTGGTAACCATGATACAACAGGTACTATGGTTTCAGGTTGGGAGTATGTTGATTCTCGTTCATTAAGCGGCATGGGAAATGATATTAACATTGCTGCCTTTTCTAATATGCCTTCTCCTCCGGAAACTCCTGGTATTTTACCACAACAGGATGGGTTATTAATTAAAGTTTTAGCTGATGTTCTGGATGTTGATAGTCTTGAATTGGACCGTACTGTTAATTTGATGATACAGTACGATTTAATTGATCACTTTAATTTTTCCAGAACAGACGGTTCTTCTATTGGTATAGCTTATGAACAATTTATTGATTCTACTTGTTGGAAATGCAGTCAATGGGTTTCCGATGTTTGTATGGATTGGTATAAAGAATCGGTATTCAATGGCGATTATTCTTCCTGCGATTCTATTGAGGTCAAACCGGATTCTTCCGCATATGTTGATACTGATAAAGTTATTATTATTAATGGATCGCTTACGGTTTTAGTTCCAAGTGATTGTGTATGCGGTGACATAAATGGAGATGACTATCATCTTTCTGATATTTCCGATTTGACGTTTTTGGTAAGTTATCTGTTTAACAATGGACCCGAACCGCCTTATTTCTGTTGTGCTGATGTTGATGGCAGTGGCGGTGATTTGATTGGTATATCAGATTTAACCTATGAAGTGGATTATCTGTTTAATTACGGACCTGCGCCTGTATGTAGTTGTAACTGAGAAATTTTGTAAGTTTTTTGAGATAAACAAGAAAAATAAACCCTTAACGTGGAAAGGAGGACGCTTAAAAAGGTATTATTATGATACATGCTCATTCGAAAGAATATCTGATATTTTTTAATGTCCTCAATGTTTTTATGCTTAGGAATAGATGGCTCTCTTCCAAGGCTAATTTATTTAGAGCTTTGAGGGGGAAAGCATTAGAAATGTTAGATTCACACTTTAAACACTTCTTAAACGAAGAATTAGGAGAAAAAAGATGAAACGTTATGCGTTTATCCTAACATCTTTGTTGTTAGTTCTTTCTTTTGGGCTCGCTAATGGACAAACCATTAGCATCGATCCTATTGCTGAATTGGTTAGTGGTAATTTGCCTACTGGTAAAGACATCACTATTCCAATTCGTTTTGACCAACAGTTCACTGTATCAATCGCTGGTTCAACTAATGGCTTTAAATTGTATTCACCTGATGGTGCTACCTGGACTTATCCAGTACCATTAGCCAATGCTCATACTGGTGCTATTACTACCGTCGGTGGTGCTACCGCTATGTATGACGGTGGTGTTTTCATTAATGAATTCAGTACCGATGGTGCCTTAGAAGACACAGTTGGTTTAGGTGGATTTGCAATGTTTGGGACTGGTATCCCAGTTGGATTTAATGAAGTTGTCTTAGAATT
>JAYEHE010000191.1:0-3296 GCA_034659415.1 Candidatus Zixiibacteriota bacterium
GTAACTTTTGATTGGTTCATTTACCGGATATGGGACCTGAAATACAGACATTTTTTAAACCTCCTGCAGACATTTTCTGCCAGATTATATTATATATTTCGATAACTATCATAAAATTTATCTTTAGATTTAAGAAAATATATGGAAAGTGATATTTAGGCAAGCACAATGGTAAAGAAAATATTGATGATTTTGAATTATTTTAAATGACCTAAGTAAAAAAAATTTAGGCTATATCATCAAAGACCAAATATGGATAAGCGGTTTAACACCCTCAATAATATAATCAAGAAACCAAGTAATGTGTATCCGTTTCTCTGTAAGATATGACTCTCGTCTTATCTTCAGCAACAAAAACGAAAATATTCGCAATTTCTTCTTAAAATTTTCATCTATTCTTAAGTTTTTTCTAAATTAATGAACTAAGATAACAAATGATTCTACCGATTATTATAGATAAATGTAACTAAAGGAGAAAAATGACTTATGGCTAAAATTCAATGGCAAGAAATGTTTTCAGTTGGTATTCCATCAGTTGATAATCAACACAAAAAACTAGTGTCAATGATCAACCAATTGGAAGACTCATTAACGGCTGGCAAGGGATTAGTAAATGACGATGTTGGAAAAGTGCTTACTAAACTGGTTGAATATACTAAGTTTCATTTTGAAGATGAGGAGAAAATCCAGAATGATATTCAGTATTCTGATAGAAATAGACACAAACAACTGCACAAGGAATTGGTTGGACAAGTGATTGGGATTCTTATGAAATTGAAAAAAGGAGAGACCATCAACGTTTTTGAGATGATGAATTTTCTCAGAGACTGGCTTGTTAACCATATTCTCAAAGAAGACAGGAAGATTGGTACTGCATATAAACAATTTAACAAAACTAATGGAAATGCAAAATTAAGCCAAACCACATAATCATAAATCGAAATAAAAATACAATGTTACCATTCTATTGCGGGTCGATAGTATGGAGAAATCAGTTTCGCGTGGAATAGCTCAACCTTGAATCCTATAGCCGAAACAAAAACAGATGTACTCAATCTGAAAATAGTTTGTATAAAAATGACCCCAACGGGAGTCGAACCCGTGTTTACGCCGTGAAAGGGCATCGTCCTGACCACTAGACGATGGGGCCATTATTCAAAAATGCGAGTTTTATTATACTCTTTAATTTGAATCTGTCAAGGGATTTAAGCCCTCAATTTATATATAATTAACGACATAAATAATTTTAAAAAAGCATTAAATCTTAAAGTTGACGTTTTAAAGCAGTTATTCCATATTATTTAAATGAAAACCCAGACAAAAAAGATACTCGGAATTACACTTTTTGTTATTTTTATTATAACATCAATCAATATCTCTCTCTATTTCTTTTATAAAAAAACTGAAAAAATGCTCGATTATCAACTATCGCAAAGATTAAAAGCAATAGCCAATCTATCGAGCAGTTTTATCAAACCAGAGCAGATCGACAAATTGAATCAGGGGAATATCGATAATTATATTCAGTTGTTTGAAATCCTTCAAACAATAAAAACTGCAGACTCATTATCCGAAGTTTTTATTATCAATTCCAATTATGATTACCTAATAACTACCTCATTCGATGAAGGCAAATCTTATTTTCTAAAAGAAATCAATAGCCCTTACATTGACTCTGTGCTTTTTGATTTTGATTTAACAGCTATTGCCTCTCAATCGTATCACACAGGAAATTTATATTTGAAATCAGCTTTTGCACCGCTTAACGGAAGCGAAGGCTTTCCAATAGCAGTTATAGGAATAGAAGCAAATGTAGATTATTTTGACGTGCTCTCTGAATTAAAATTTAATCTCTATTATTCATCTATAATATCAATAGTTGCCGGTTTGATTTTCGGACTCTTTTTTGTGTTTTATCAAATGAAATTAAACAAAACAGAACAAATACTATTTTTGAATCAGACTAACTCTTATCTCGGCCGTATGGTAGCTGTTGTTTCGCATGAAATAAAAAATCCTCTCATGATCATCAGAGCCTCAGCTGAAAGATTAAGAAAAAAAACAGAGTCCGAAGAAAGTTTGTTTATTTTGGAAGAAACCGACCGACTCAATCAAATTGTAACAGGCTATCTTGATTATGCCAAAGCCGGTGATGGAGCAATATTAATTAATGAAATAAAAGGCGAAATTCATTTCAACCAATTTGCTTCCAACTTAAAAAAACATATATCAGAAAAATTTGATAAAAATAAAATTGAATGGATGGATGATAATAAAACAGCTGATTTTCTGTTTTCTTCCTACCCCAGAGCTTTAAGACAAATATTAATAAATCTTTTAATCAACGGTGCGGAAGCTTGTATTAACTCTAACCGTCAGATAATACTTTCTCTTGAAGGTTACATAAATAATGACATAAAAATAAAAGTTACTGATTACGGTCCCGGACTTAGTAAAAAGGAAATAAAAAAAATATTCGAACCATTTTACACAACTAAACATACAGGCTCTGGATTAGGATTGTATTTAACTAAAAAATTAGTTGTAAGTATGAAAGGACAGATTTATATCAATTCTGTCAAAGATAAAAAAACAGAAGTAACAATAACCTTACCGAAATAAACGAAAGAACTTAATATGGCTAATATCCTTGTGGTTGATGATGAACCTAAAATGACATCCTTAGTATGCGGACAATTGGAAGATGCCAATCATACCGTTACCACTTCTACAAATCCAAAAGAAGCTTTGCAACTTATTGAAAAACATTCCTATGACATAATCATAACTGATTTATCAATGCCTGAGATTAGCGGAATGGATATCCTCGATAAAGGACTTCTAAAAGAAGGCACGGAAATTATAATTATGACCGCATTCGGGTCGGTTGAAAACGCTGTGAAAGCGATGAAAAAAGGAGCCGCCGATTATCTTATAAAACCATTTTCTCTCGAAGAATTGGAAATACTGGTTGAAAAATTAGTTAAAAAACAAAAAAATGAATCTCTTAAAGAACATTATAAAAGTATTATTAGTGACAATTCATACTCTAAGTTTATCGGTTCGTCTCAGACGACTGTAAAAATTAAAAAGATGATTTCACAGGTTGCTGTCACCGAAAGTTCGGTTCTATTAACAGGAAAATCAGGAACCGGTAAAGAAATAGCAGCCAAAATGGTTCATGAGTTGTCGCCGCGTAAAAATAATCCTTTTATAGCTATCAACTGTGCCGCTATTGCAGAAACTCTTTTGGAATCGGAACTTTTTGGTCATGAAAAAGGTGCTTTCACTGGAGC
>JAYEHE010000192.1:0-13417 GCA_034659415.1 Candidatus Zixiibacteriota bacterium
TAGCGGAACTTCATCAGCTTCACCGATAGTAACCGGTGCTGTTACCTGCTTACAGGGTTATTACAAAGCTAACAATATTGGTGCTCAAATGACCTCCGACCAAATTCGCGATGCATTGGTATCAACGGGAACTCCCCAATTAGGTAACACAACCGAACATATTGGTCCTCGGCCTGACCTATTAGGTGCCATTACTGTTCTACCAAATCCAATGTCAATTTATACTAATCCAATAGTTTTAGATACAGTTCTTAACGAAGGAGAAAATACGGTATTTGATTTATGGTTAATCAACAGATCAAGTTCTTCTAATTATGATTTTAGCATTATTGATAATGATTCTCTAAATAAAACAGATGGTGATTGGCTTTCTGTTTCTCCTACTTCCGGAACAATCGCCCAGACAGATTCATTCTTGGTGCAGGTTTCTTTTGATGCCAGCGTAATAACTGACCGAGTTGAAGATTATATAGGCACCCTTGAGATTAGCTATGGATTATCGGGAGGAGCTTTAGATTCTTTAATTACATTGTATAACTATCTTCAGGTACCATGTTTTGACACTACTTATGTTGCATCAAAAAGTTCTGAACCTGAAGGGCCGGCTTATAATTGGATTTCAGCTAAAGATAACGGGTTTATTTTACCTGAAGAAGTATTTTATAATGAAGGCAGTGCAAATCCTCTGGATGATGGTAGTGCCGGACCTATCGTATTAGGGTTTGATTATGAATTTTATGGACAAACTTACAATTCGGTATATATAGGTGTAAATGGTGCTATTTCATTTACCGATACTGATTTAAACTCAGGTGGTTATTTTTCAAATTTCACTCTGCCCGGGGCACCTTTTTCAACTTTCCTTCCAATTTTCTGGAATGATCTTATTATCGATACTGAACTTGTTCCTTCAAGTGGTATTTACATATATAAAAAATTAGATACTGCCATAATTGAATGGTATCATCTGGCAAACTTTAATCAATTCGGTGATACGACTACTAATTTTCAGGTGATTCTAACTAAAGACAGATCTGTTCTATATCAATATAAAGATGTAGGAGTAAGCGGGCTTGAAGCTACTGCTTTGATTGGTGTTGCCGGTTCAGGATGTGAGAACACATCATTTTTTAATAGTGGTGATATTCCTGCAAATCAAGTGGAAAATAGTGTAGCTGTTAAATTTAATAATACAACCGGTGTATGGATGTTAAGCGGTGATTTAAATAATGACGATTTGATAGGAATCTCTGATTTAACATTTTTAGTAACCTACTTGTTTAACTCAGGAGAAGCACCAATTCCATTAGAAATGGGCGATGTAGATTGCTCTGGTGAAATTGGGATATCTGACATTACTTATATTGTAGATTACTTGTTTGCAGAAGGTACTATTCCGTGTTCTTTCTGGGTGTCACATTAAATAAAAAAATGCTATAAAAAAAACCCGCCAAGGCGGGTTTTTTTGTGTTTATAATATTTTTACAAAAAGGCGAAAATCGCAGAGTTCGTAAATTCTAATAGTTGTTGTGGGAAAAACCCTAATCCTAATGTTCCTAAAGCAGTAATGAAAAGAACAATTATTACTGAAGCTGGTATTTTAATTGGAGTTGGCATAATTTCAGTTTTCTCAAAATAACTAACTTTTATAACTCTTAAGTAATAGTAAACAGATATAAATGAATTCATAACACCAATAACAGTTAATAAAATAAATCCATCTTTTACAGCATTAGAAAATATATAAAATTTACCAAAAAAACCAATCGTAGGCGGAAAACCAGATAAAGAAAACATAAACAAAGCTAATATTGCTGTAAGATAAGGATTGGCTTTGGATATCCCAGCCAACTCTGAAAAATTAGCTTTGCCATTGGAGCGTGTTTCTATCAGGGCAATTATAGTAAAAGCACCCAAATTAAACAATCCATAACCTACCAGATAAAACATAGCCGATGAAACAGATTCAGAATTCCCTACTGCAAATGCAACCAGAATATAGCCAGCGTGAGCAATTGATGAATAAGCTAACATCCGTTTCACATTGTCTTGGCGAAGAGCTAAAACATTCCCAACAGTCATTGTAATTACCGCCAACACCCAAAAGACAGGCATTAACTCATCAAGAGCAGAAAATCCAAAACTAAAAATTCTCATCAAAACCGCAAACGCAGCAGCTTTGGGAACTACTGAGAAGAATCCGGTAATAGGCGTTGGTGCTCCTTGATAAACATCAGGGACCCAACTATGAAAAGGAACGGTACCAACTTTAAATCCAAACCCAACCAAAATCAAAGCAGCACCGGAATAAAGGTATAATTTATAATTAGTAATTATATAATGGTAATCAGTAACTAAACGACGTAAATCAGTAGTACCGGAAGAACCATATATAAAAGCAATCCCAAGAAGTAGAAACGCCGATGCAAAAGCACCCATAATCAAATATTTGATTCCTGCTTCATTTGATTCAAGGGAACGGCGAGCAAATGCAGCCATTACATATAACGGAACAGACATTATTTCCAACCCTAAAAAGATTACAATCAAATCGGTTGAATTAGCCATCACCATCATACCCATCGTGGAAATATTCAACAATGCATAAAACTCTGAACGGTTAATATTTTTTAACGTAAAATAATTTGGTGCTGAAAGCAAAACTATCATTGATAGAGTAGAAAATATAATTTTAAAGGCTACTCCAAAATTATCACAAGAAACCATCCCAAAGAACCCTGATTGCTGGTCACCCCATTGCCCCACAGCCAAATATAATGAAATAGCTAAACCAATAAATCCTATCGAAGATCCAAATTTTGATAAGCTCTTATTGGAAGCTAAGAGTAAAATGATAAAAGCTGAAACCAAAAGAGCAATTTCTGGCCCTATCATTAAAAAATCTATTGATGCCGATGTAAAATCAATCATATTTTTTTAATTTCCGACAACGTACCGTTGTTCAATTATTAGAAGCCTCATCCGCCTCCAAAACCTAGTTTAACTTCACTCTTTTCAACAATAACCGGAACAATTCTTTGTCCACCGCTTAATTTCAACAATTCCCCCTGAGCACTATCCACTTTATTAATATCAATTTCTTTAAATTTAATGCCATTATCAGTATAATGTTTCTTTGCCGCCGCACAATAAGGACATCCATCCTTTGTGTAAATTGTAACTTCGGTCATTATCTTCCCTCATTATTCAAATCTGACCATGTTACATTTTCTGCCTGAAAATTATATTTATAATCTTCATTGTCGTATTGGACGGTTGTTGCTGTTCCAATTTGTTGTATAACCGAATTTACTGCCGGTTCTATTCTATCCAAGAAAGGTTTAGGATAGATACCAATCCAGAATATTAGAATAACCAACGGCAATAAAATTATCTTTTCACGCCAACTTAAATCAGAAAGGCTTTCGTTCTCTTTTTTAGTGATTTTACCAAAAATAACTCTTTGATACATCCAAAGCATATAACAAGCTGAGAGAACAACTCCAGTTGCGGCAATAATAGCATAAACCATATTTGCTTTAAAAACACCCAAAAGAATTAGAAATTCTCCGACAAAACCATTGGTCAAAGGCAAACCGATAGACGATAAAGTCACTATCATAAAAACCGTTGAGAAAAGCGGCATCACTTTAGCCAGCCCACCAAAATCTTCAATCAATCTCGTATGTCGTCGTTCGTAAATCATGCCCACAATCAAGAACAAAGCTCCGGTTGATACCCCATGGTTCAACATCTGAAGCACAGCTCCTTCTATTCCCTGCATATTTAAAGCAAACAGCCCAAGCATAATAAAACCCATATGAGAAACCGAAGAAAATGCAACAAGTGATTTAACATCTTTTTGAACCATTGCAACCAAAGCACCATAGATAATTGCGATTATTGACAATACGCTTATATAAGGCAAATATGCTACGGTAGCTTCGGGAAACATCGGCAGACAAATCCGGATAAAACCATAAGTTCCCATCTTAAGCAGGACCCCGGCAAGAATAACTGAACCGGCAGTAGGAGCTTGAACATGAGCATCCGGCAACCATGTATGGAACGGAAAGAGAGGTACTTTTATTGCAAAGGCTAAGGCAAAAGCGCCAAACAACCACATTTGCACATCGGATGCAATAGGCATCTCCATCAGTTTCAACATATCAAAGGAATAAACACCTGAGTATTTTTGATATTCAAAAAGTAAATACATTATTGCAACCAGCATCAGAAGTGATCCAAACATAGTGAACAGAACAAACTTGATAGCCGCATAAATTCTTTTAACTCCACCCCATAACCCGATAATGAAATACATCGGAATCAACATAACTTCCCAGAAGACATAGAACATAAACAAATCTAAAGAGCAGAAAACACCAACCATGCCAACCGTCAAAAGAAGCATCGAAATATAATACCCTTTAACACCGGTTGTAATAGAGTTCCATGATGACAATATTGCTAAAACCGTTAAAACTGTTGTCAGGACAATCAAAAGAAGCGATATCCCATCAATGCCCATATGGTAATTTATGCCAAACGATGTAATCCATGGAATATTAACTTCAAACTGCATTCCATTAGCAAGCGGTTCAAACATGGAATAAAGCAAGAAAGATAAGAGCATCGTTATAAATGCAATTATCAACGAAACAGATTTAATCGTATCGTGACGTTCTTTAGGAACAAACAGCAAAAGAATAATACCGATTGCCGGGAAAAAAGTTATTAATGTCAGTATCTGAGATTCCATATTTTTCTATTCCATCAAAAAGTAAAATAAAATCAAAATTACACCACCCGCAAAAATTGTTGCATACGAACGAAGTTTCCCTGATTGCCCCTGACGGAGAGTTTCAGAGATATCATTATACAAGGTAGCCATTCCATTTAAGAACCCATCAATAATTACAACATCTATAAACTTCCACAAAAACAATGAAAAATAAACCAGAGGTCTAATTATAACCGCTCCATAAATTTCATCTACATAATATTTATTCAAAAGGAGTTTATGAATCCCTTTCAGTTTTTGTTGGAAATTTGTAGCCAATTCAGGTTTTTTATTGTAAAACAGTCTGGCTAAGAAAATCGCAATTAGTACTAATGCAACCGATGCTCCCATCAATCCCCATTCTGCCGACGCATTGGCACCGGAAGATAACAAAGCATGTTGTACGGCAGTATGATTATTGGTAGCCATTATAGGTTCCAGCCAGTGTTCAAAATGGTTAGTAACACCAAATATATGCGGTAAACCTACCCATCCGCCTACTACTGATAAAACTGCCAAAACCATAAGAGGAATTGTCATAGTTTTGGGAGATTCATGAATATGTGATTTTGTCTCTTTATCCATTCTCTCTTTGCCATGAAAAGTCATATAAACCAGCCGGAACATATAAAATGCTGTCATTCCTGCAGTAACAAAACCTATCACCCAAAAAATTGGATGGCCGTATTGTGATGAGAATGATTTCCAAAGAATTTCATCTTTCGAGAAAAATCCGGATAATCCGGGAATTCCTGATATTGCAATCGTGGCAATAAAGAATGTCCAATATGTTACAGGAATATATTTTTTAAGCCCGCCCATTTTTCTCATATCCTGTTCATCAGACATCGCATGAATAACCGATCCTGCTCCCAAGAACAGCAAAGCTTTAAAAAAGGCGTGAGTCATTAGGTGAAATATTCCTGCTGAAAAAGATGCTACTCCACAAGCTAAAAACATATAACCTAATTGACTAACTGTCGAATAAGCCAGCACTCTTTTTATGTCATTTTGAGCCATACCGATTGTTGCCGCAAAAAATGCAGTCGCTGCACCAATAATTGCAACTACCATTAAAGCATCAGGTGACATTATATATAAAATATTCGTTCGTGCAATCATATATACGCCAGCCGTTACCATCGTAGCCGCATGTATGAGAGCTGATACCGGTGTAGGACCTTCCATAGCATCGGGAAGCCATACAAATAGCGGTATCTGAGCAGATTTTCCAGTAGCTCCAACAAAAAGTAAAATACATATAGCAGTTATTAACCCACCACCTGCAATAAAAGCAGTCGGTGCCGCCTGAATAACATCATGAAAATTCAACGAGCCAATATTCCAGAAAATTAAAAACATCCCCAACAAAAATCCAAAGTCACCAATGCGATTGACAATAAAAGCTTTTTTACCAGCATCGGAAGCAGACTTTTTCTCAAACCAAAAACCGATCAATAAATACGAACACAAACCTACGCCTTCCCATCCGACAAACATAAGAAGAAAATTGTCTGCCAAAACAAGAGTAAGCATAGAAAAAGTAAACAAATTCATGTATGTAAAAAATCGACCATAACATTTATCATGAGATATATAACCAATTGAATAAACATGAATCAAGAATCCAACTCCAGACACAACCAAAATCATAACTGCAGAAAGAGGATCAAGCAATAGTCCAAAATTGACATGGAAACTACCAGAATTTATCCATGTAAAAAGTACTTGTTCCATGACTCTGCTATCAGCCGGTAATGCTTTCAAATCAAAAAACAGCATCAAAGAAACAATAAAAGACAAACCAACCATACCAGAAGCTATAATGCCACTAAGAGTTCTTGAAATTTTCCCTATGAAAAGACCATTAATTAAAAAACCGATAAAAGGTAACAGAGGAATTAGATAAATATACTCAGACATACTTCCTACCACTTCAAAATATTAAATCGGTCAATATTTATTGTATCACGATTTCTATATAATAAAATCACCATAGCTAAACCAACAGCCGCTTCAGCAGCGGCAATAGTCAAAACCAAAAATACAATCGCATGTCCATCAACAACATTAAGAACTCTGGAAAATGCAATCAGTACTAAATTTGCAGAATTAAGCATCAATTCAACCGACATCATCATAATAATAATATTTCGTGAAATCATAACACCAAGAACGCCGATTCCAAATAATGCAACTGCTACTATCAAATAGGCTGATATTGGTACCATTAGTTTTGCACCTCATCTATTGCCTGTTGTTCATTGGTTTCAGTAGCCGTCGGAGCATCCTCGACACTATCTCTGCGAGCAATTATAACAGCACCCACTATAGCCGCCAAAAGTAATATTGAAGTCAGTTCAAAAGGATAGAGATACCGAGTAAATAACAGTTCTGCAATTTGTTCTATGGAGCCGAAATTATCCGGAGGAGTACTCATAATACCTACCGCCGCAGAATCTAATCCTGTGCCGCCTTTGAAGATAAAAACCAATTCAACAAACATTAAAAATGATATTAAATACTTTACAGTTTTGCTTATCGGAGAAGATGGAGCACCAAGGTCTTCGCTTGCTCTTAAATTAAGCATCATTATTACAAACAGAAAAAGAACAAGAATTGCTCCCGAATAAACGATAATCAACATCGCTCCCATAAATAATGCACTCAATTGAATATATAAAACAGCTTGGGCAACTAATGATAGAATCAAGAACAGAACCGATGCAATAGGATTGCGTTGGAAAATCATCATCGATGCTCCAAAAATAGCAACAATTGCTGAAACGACAAATATGATTAAATCAAGATTCATCAGATTTTATCTGTAACTCCATATACTTTTCTAACTTTACGATACATTTTCTTAAGTGGGTTTTCTTTTCTCGGATGCTTAACTAACATCTGTTCTTTGCTCCATAGAAAATCATTTCTATCACCGGCGGAAAACTCATAATCCTGACCCAAAAAGATTGCTTCTTCCGGACATGCTTCTTCACAGAACCCGCAATATATACAACGTAAAAGATTTATTTCATAAATTTTAGCTTTTCTCTCACCCTTATCAGTCTCTTCCGGTTCCATGTAAATAGCATCAGCCGGACAAGCCGCAGCACACAATCCACAACAGACACATCTCTCGGAACCATCATCGTAACGTTCCAAAAAGTGGCGACCACGATAACGAGGTGTCATCGGTTTTTTCTTTTTCGGATAATCCAGAGTAATCGGTTTTTTGAAGAAATACTTCAATGTGGTAGCTAACCCCACCGGTAACTTCAAAAAAACATTTACAACAGCTCTAATTACATCTCTCATAGACTATAACCCATTTATTAATTCCACATCATAAATCCGGCTGTTACCAGCGTATTTAACAAAGCCAGAGGGAACAAAACTTTCCACCCAAAACTCATAAGTTGGTCATAACGCAAACGCGGGAAAGTAGCCCGTAGCCAAATATAGAAGAACATAAACAAAAACACTTTTAATACAAACCATAAAATCGACGGCAACCAAGGACCTTGCCATCCCCCAAAAAATAGTGTCGCACCAACTGCGGCAACTGCCAGCATATTGGCATATTCACTAATAAAAAACATTGAAAAACGCATCGATGAATATTCTGTATGGTATCCGGCGACAAGTTCTGAGTCAGCTTCCGGAAGATCAAACGGTGCCCGATTTGTTTCAGCAACGGCACAAGTTAAATATAATAAAAAGCCAAATGGCTGTTTCCAAACAAACCAATTCTTGAAAAACCAAATCGAATCAGTGCCTTGCATTTCAACAAGCTCTCTCATTGATAAAGTATTGGCTATTAAGATAACTCCTATTATTGAAAGACCATAGCTGACCTCGTATGAAATCATCTGCGCAGAAGCCCTTAAACCTCCTAAAAGCGAATACTTTGAACCCGACGACCATCCGGCAAGAACAATACCATAAATACCAAGCGATGTAACAGCAAAAACAAAAAGAATTCCGATATTCAAATCCGAGATTACCATTTTTATCTGATGACCAAACAGTTCAGTGTCCATCCCAAAAGGAATAACTGCAAACGTAAGTAAAGACGGCACAAATGAAATCAAAGGAGCTATAGCAAATGTTACTTTCTCAACATTATTAGGAACTAAATCTTCTTTGAAAATCAATTTAAGCCCATCTGCAACAGGCTGAAGCAAACCAAACGGACCAGCATAGGTTGGTCCCATACGGTGCTGAAGATGTCCCAGAACTTTTCTTTCCAGCCATGTCGAATATGCACAACCAGTCAGAACTGCAACAACCACTACCACAACTTTAATCGATGATATTAAAATAACTTCTAACATAATTTAATCATCTACTCGACTTAGTTTAATTCTATCAATTCGTTTCTTACGCATCATCAATGAGGTCACCGGTACTGCCGCAAAATTTCTCGGGACCAAAACAACATCGTTTTCAATATGTTCTGAAATTTTCACCGGTACAATTATTTTACCAACCGGAGATTTTACTCTTACAGGATCATTTTCTTTAAGATTAAATTTTTCAGCCAAATCAGGCGACATCTCAGCATAGGCTTCACCACAGAATTTCACCAAAGAAGGTGATTTTTCGCCCCAATGTCCAAAATGATGGGGATCATTACACACAAATAACGGAATTTCATATCCTTCATCAATATTATCTTCACCAGTATTTACATCCTGTAATTCCGTAGGTAATGAAATATTATTATTTTGTTTCAAGAGCTTTTCGATTTCTTCATTTACCAAAGTATCATTTTCAAAAAGAGGATTCCCGAATTTTTCAGACAATAATTTAATAATTTCAAAAGCAGGTTTTGAATTTTCAATATAATTAACAACCTTATGCGAGCTTTGGACTTTTCCTTCAAGATTTATATACTCACCATCATACTCAGCCCAGCTTGACATTGGCAACACAACATCAGCTAATTCAGTTGTTTCGGTTTCAAATAAATCACTAACAACCAGAAAATCAAGTTTCCCTAATCCTTCTTTGACAAACTCCCTGTCGGGGTATAACATCATTGGGTTGAGTCCCATAATAATCATTCCGCTGATTTCTTCTTTTTTCATTTGAGCCAACATAGAATCTATATTCCATGCTTCACAATCAGGAAGTCCATCCCATAATTGAGCAAGCTGATTTTTCACATCCTGTACCGGAATTGGTAACAATCCCAACTTTTTAGCCCCAACCGTATTTGCATCACGAGGTAAAATTGCTATTTGACCTTTTGAACTAATTCCAAATAATAAATTCAAATTCGCTAATGCTTTTGCAATTGATTCCCGCTCACGAGAGCGTGCAACGATTTCACCAATCAGGAATGTAATTTTCTTACTGTCGGCAATAGCATGGGCAAAAATCTTAAAATTATTTTCTGATATTCCGGTTAATTTTGAAATATCATTTAAAGTATTTGGTGAAATTTTATCTTTGAACCCTGTAGATTTATCAGATACTACAATCCCTTCTTCAATACCAGCAAGAGCAATACCATTGAGAACATGCTCATCAAATCCGACCTTGTAAATATCCTCAAGTAACGCAACGTCAGCAGCTTTTACAGCATATGGATTCAATGAATAAATTTTCGCAGAATTAAACTGATACGCTTTCCTAACTCTTAGATATTCATTCGGATGCTCCCTTAAAAGGTCACTACCGAATACAAAGATAGTGTCAGAATCATCAATGTCAGTAATTTTTATACTCTGTGAAGAAAATGCGGAAAAAACAGAATTTTCATCTTTAGGTAACATCCGATAATCAGTCCTAAAATCAACATTATTTGATTTCAACACTTTGCGGTAAAATTTATTAAATGAATGTAATGATTTATTATCCAAAGATGATGAAACAAATCCTCCAATACAGACCGACCCCATTTTATCTTTAATATTCGAAAGCCGTTTATAAATATAATCAATGGCTTCATCCCAAGTTACTTCAACCTGTTTTCCGTCTTTTTTTATCAGAGGATTTTTCATTCTTTCGGGAGAATTAACGATTTGATAACCATAACGAACCGCATCTGGAATCCAACCATCATCGATATCATCATTACAACGAGACGTAACCCGATAAATTTTATTTTTGTGTTCTTCTTTATAAAAAAGAATATTCGAGCCGGAACTGGTAAAATTATCAATACCTTTGACAGTTTGTGTTAACCAAACTCTGATTTTATATCTCCAATCAGAATTCGTTAAAGCCCCGACCGGACAAATCTCAGCCAAATTTCCAGAGAACGGATTATCAACCTGTTGGCCGGGGGCAGGATGAATTTCAGTTATATTTCCTCTTTCATAAGCACCAAGATCAAATTCGCCAAAGGCTTCTTTGTTTGCACGAACGCACTTGTAACACAATATACATCTGTTACGGTTGAGGATTATTTCTGGACCAATCTTTTTATCATCAAAAGTCGTATTAGTATCTTCATCTACAAAGCGATTTTTCTGAAATTCAAAACGGGAATCATCAACTCCATGAGCAAAAGTAAGATTTTGGAGTTCACACTCACCGCCTTTATCACAAGTAGGACAATCAAGAGGATGGTTTGCTAAAATAAATGCAAGAACTGCTTTTCTGGCTTGAAGAACTTTTTCAGATTCAGTATAAACTACCATTCCGTCCGCCGCCTCAGTAGCACATGAGACCATAAGGTTGCGCATCTTCTCAATTTCGACATAACACATCCGACAGGCACCAACTGATTTTAATTTAGGATGCCAGCAGAAAGTAGGAATATTGATTCCATTTTGCAAAGCCGCTTCAAGTACAGTTGTGCCTTTGGGAACCGTATATTCCTGACCGTTTATTGTCAGAGTTACAGTAGCGACAGTTTTTTCTTTTACTTCCTGATTCATATTCTCAATTAATTAAACGGAAATTCCGTTTTAACCATACATTTTCCATGTTTAATATGATAGTCCCATTCATCCCGATATACTCTGATTGCCGATTGAATCGGCATCACAGCGGCATCACCTAACGGACAAACGGTTCTTCCTAATATATTCCCACATAGCTCATCAAGCATTTCTATATCCCCCGGTTTTCCGTGACCGGCTTCAATATTATTGACAATTTTCTCAAGCCATCCGGTGCCTTCACGGCAGGGCGTACATTTTCCGCATGATTCATGACGGAAAAAATGTATCAATCTTTGTATAATCCAAACAATACAAGTATCTTCGTGAAAAACTATAACTGCTCCGGAACCAAGCATCGAATTGGCTTCCACCAAAGACTCATAATCCAAATTAACATCAAAAGTTTCCGCAGTTAAAAACGGCGTTGAGGCACCACCAGGGATGACTCCTTTAAGTTTTTTATCACCTAATATACCACCGCCATATTGTTCATCATAAATCAGTTTTTTCAACGGAAATCCAAGTTCCACTTCATAATTACCAGGCTGTTTTACATGACCTGAAAGAGAAAACAATTTGGTACCGGTAGATTTTTCTGTTCCTAAAGATTTATACCAATCTGCACCCCTGTTTATAATATGAGGCACAGCTGTTAAAGATTCAACATTATTTACAATTGTCGGTGATGCATACAAGCCTTCAACTGCAGGAAACGGCGGGCGTATTCTTGATTGACCACGATGACCTTCAATAGAATTTAACAATGATGTTTCTTCACCACAAATATATGCTCCGCCACCGGTATGAACAATCATATCCAAATCATAGCCAGTGCCAAAAATATTTTTTCCAAGATATCCCTTGGCGTATGCTTCTTTCATTGCCTCTTCCAATTGTTTATGGCAATGAGTAAATTCTCCCCTGACATAGATAAACATCAAATGACAATTAATAGCAAAAGAAGCAATAGCCATTCCTTCAATTATTCCATGCGGATCGCGTTCCATCAGGACCCTATCTTTGCATGTTCCCGGTTCAGATTCGTCGCCATTGCAACAAAGATAATGAGGCTTGTCGTTATTTTTAGGAACAAAATTCCATTTCATACCGGTAGGAAATCCTGCTCCGCCTCTCCCACGTAACCCTGAGTTAAGAACTTCATCAATCACCTGTTGCGGTTTCATATTTTTAAGAACATTTTCCCATACTTTATAACCACCATGCGAAACAAAAGTATCTATTTCACACTGCTTTGGATCATCGACATACTTAAACAGGTGAAAATTTTCATTCTTGACTGCTTCATTAGCATTTGTTCTTACCGGAGAATAAAACATCAGGCTTTTGACCTCAGCTCATCTAAAATCTTATCTACTTTTTCACGGGTCAGCTTTTCATAATAATCCTGATTTATTTGCATCATTGGCGCTGTTGCACAAGACCCAAGACATTCAACAGAAATTAAAGTAAACAACCCGTCTTCAGTTGTTTCCCCTTTAGAAATATTTAATTTATCTTCAAGATATTTAATCAATGAATCGGCTCCCAGAAGAGCACAGGAAATATTGTGGCAAACCTGCAACAAATATTTTCCGGTTGGTTTTTTAGGAAACATCGTATAAAAAGTTGCCGCCTCGGCAATCTCTAATGCAGGGACATCTATTACTTTACTAAGTTCAATATACAACTCATCATCAACATAGCCGAGCTGTTTATAGGCAACTGTTAACGCCGG
>JAYEHE010000193.1:0-3274 GCA_034659415.1 Candidatus Zixiibacteriota bacterium
GATTATAGTTCCTGTTTGTGGGTTGTCAGCTTTCATGGCATGTCCTGCAAAATTTGAACTTACCAATAAATCTCCAATATTAATTGCTCCGTTTTCGTTGGTAACTTTACAAGGGACAATACCCACGAGTGCCATAGGTATATTATTGGCGCTGTTATTATCTTTATCATGTCCTATAAATCCGGGATTGGAACTATAAACTCCGGCGACCAAATGACTATTTGAATTATTGGAAATCTTAAACCTGTTTGGAGTATCTATATCTATTACCATAAGATCACCAGTTTCATAATTAAGATAATTATCTGAGACTTCGATAAGCTCGGCAAAATCAGCACCACCTCCTGTGAAGGCACCATCGGCAAAAACATCACCATTATTTTCAACTACGAATCTTTTTTCAACAATAGTTTCAGACGGATTTAACGACACAGAGGCAGACCAAGCTTCGATCAAAGGTCCTAAACCGCTTAGTTCACTTGCTTGAGCCGGTTCAGTAATTCCAGTTATCACTTTTAAGGCTGGATTGGTGTCACTGTTAGTCTGACAAACTATTCCGAACCCGCCATAATTATTTTCAGCTTTAATTGCATAATTTTGAGTGGTGCCCTGAAAAGCATCAATTGATTCATTAAAAGTATTGTTGCCGTTGAAAATTTGATCATTTTGAAGAGAGGCACCGTTAGATATTTTAGAAATATCTATTTGGGCGTTACTGTTTATGTCTTCGTTGGTAATAGAGTTGTTTTGAATCATATCAGCAGAAATTGATTCTGGTTCAATAGCAAGAGTTATTGTATCACTACTGCCGCCCCCGCTTAAGCCTTCACCGGCAATTACAGTTGTAATATCTCCTTGATTATCAGTCCCTGTTAGGTCATTTGCAACAATCCATTTGGAACCGTCCCATTTAATAATCTGACCTGCAGAAGCCATGTTTTGATTTATATCATCAAGCAAGATAGTGCTATCGACAATTTTATCGTTGGTGATAGAATTGTTCTGAATCATTTCAGCAGAGATTGATTCTGGTTCTATGGCAAGAGTTATCGTATCACTACTGCCACCTCCGCTAAGACCTGTTCCGGCAATTACAGTTGTAATATTTCCTTGATTATCAGTTCCTGTTAGGTCATTGGCAACAATCCATTTGGAACCGTCCCATTTAATAATCTGACCTGCAGAAGCCATGTTTTGATTTATGTCATCAAGCAAGATAGTGCCATCGAGAATTTTATCGGTAGTAATCGAATTTTCTGAGATATTACTACTTATGGCATAGGGGACAGAATTAATTTGTTGGCGTGGTTTCATCTCTGGGTTATCTTCGATTTTAATTCCGAGATATTTTATTGAACCGTTAAAAACAGAGTTGTTCAATTCGGTTTGACTGCCAAGCAAAACAGCGAACTGTCCAAATTGGTCTGGAACTATCAAATGAATTTCCTGCCAAAGCGGGGTAGTTTCATCTTCAGTTGTGTAAATAGAAAAAGTAACAGATTTATTCTCAATTACAGGATTTCCATCTATATCAGCAAGGTAGCCCTGATAAGAGAAAATTGGCGGTGCACCAGCATAGGTTGTAACTGAAAGTAACAGATATAAAATTAGATGTTTGATGATTTTCATAATAGCCTCAAATTATAAATATTTTAAAAATTAATTACCTGGCAAATCCGGAAAGTCTGGAAGTGTTCCATCGGAAGTTGTGAATTGGAACGAGAAATTTCTATTAAGTGCATCAGTAACGATTACTGTATAAGATTTATTATATTCAAGTGAACTGGATGGTTTAAAATGAACCGTATTGTCTGTATAACTTGAAGTTGTTTCCAAATTATTTATTATTAATGTTATTGGTTTTATTTGCTCAATCGTATAACAAGTATCATAACTTATTGAGATTATTATATTAGGTGGAACATCTGTCGCATTAGAGGTTGGAATTGTAGAAATTATTTGAGGATAAGCAGAACTATTCATTACTTTTTCATTTTTATTACTATTGCAGGCGAATGAAAAAAATAAACAGAGCATTAGGATTAGATTTATGAGGAACTTATGAAACATTTGTTGCCTCTGTTGTAATTGTAAAATCACGGCTTATTTCCTGAAAATTAAGTTATTGAATGATAGCTGAAAAAGATTTATTTAGCAATCGGATTCATTGGTCTTGTCGCACCGCCGGTATGCCAATGAAAGATAATGGGTTAGGGGAGTGGTTGCGGCTTGGCGAATGTGCATCTCATATTTTGGGATGATGTACGTTCTCGTGTGTTACGTGATACAGAGCAAACGGGAAAATTTGATATTTGCAATAATATTGGATTATAGGTTTAATTATAAATTCAAATCTTTATAAGAAAGTATTGTTTTATTTTTATGAAATTTAAAATATTCTGCTTGAATTTAATTTAACACTGAATATATTCTTTCTTTAGAAATAAATGAAACTTTTAATTTTGGAGGATATCAATTATGGCAATGAAAATTACTGACGAATGTACGGCTTGTGGGCTTTGTCTGCCGGAATGCCCGACTTCTTCAATTGAAGAAGGCGACATCTATGTCATTGATGCTGGCACTTGTAATGAGTGTGAAGATCAGGACGATGGACCTCAGTGTGTAGCAGTTTGTCCTGTTGACTGCATTGAAAAAGCTTAACAAGCTTATTAGAATTAAAAAAAGAGCTGTCAATTTTGACGGCTCTTTTTTTTATGCATAATTTAAAAAAGAGGGTAAACCCTGTTTGGGTAGAGGGGGCTAAGAAACTACCTTGAGACAGCAGAGAGATACCCTCAGTTAAAGTCTAAATAAAAAAATAAAATCTATGTGTCAACATTTATTGTCAATACATGTCATGTGTGTCGGCAAAAACAATTAATACCTTACTATTTTTATAGGAATAGTTAAAATTATTTTGCCTTTATCCGGAATAGCATCAATATATAAAGTAAAGTTGGAATAGTAAGTACCTTTAGATAAATTTGAATTTGGCTCAACAGATAACTCAATTTCCTTGCCTCGTTTTGCTTCGTCATTTAATACTTTTATTGAAAAAGTAGAGTCAAACTTAAGGATATCAGCTAATTTTATATTATCAAGTACAGGATTTGGGATGGTTATCTTTTTTATTTTATGGCTTGGCAGGAAGAATAAAGATATCGGATCAGGTTTTACTCCGGCAGGCCATTGACCAACTATAGACTTATATGGAAATGAGAGTTTAGGCAGGGTTGAGTAATTGGTATAAACAGAAATTTGTTTATTATTA
>JAYEHE010000194.1:0-3272 GCA_034659415.1 Candidatus Zixiibacteriota bacterium
CGAAAGTATATTGAGCATCAACATCAAACCAAGTTGATTTACCACAACTGCCTTTGCAGGCGTAGCCTGCCTGAACGATACTACCAGCGACGAGCTGGTGGTATCGTTCATTTTAGCAGTAACAGGCTGTCGCCTGTCCTGCCGGTGTTGATAAACTAGGGATTTACACATGAAAATGTGTTATTGATAGTGGTAGCACAAATAAATTTTTTGTGATTGGACAAATTCAATTATATGTGATATAATTGTTTTGTTACGTTTGTTAAGTAAAGTTAAGTTTTTTGCTAACTTAAGCAAAGCTAAAAATAATCAAAAAGTTTTGCAATTATTTAAAGGGCTTAAACTAGGTAAAAAAAATAAGCACCCAAAAAAAATGGGGGTTGATTTTAAGTCTCTGCCTACTTTATTAACTATTAATCAAGTTAGTAAAATTTTTGACATACATCCAAATACACTACGCAACTGGGATAAATCAGAAAAGTTGAAAGCTATAAGAATAGGAGTTAGAAAAGATAGGCGATACGAAAAAGAAACAGTAGAAAAATTGTATTTAGAAATACAACCTTCACCAAAAAAACAAATTGAAACGACCAAGGAAGAGGTAGTAGAAGATATGCCAGAGCCAGAAGTAAGTAAGTATGTTATACAACCAGGTTGGTCCTGGAAAAAAATAAAATTACTATTAATAAGTAAAAAGTTTTCTGTATTTGTTTATTCGGTGTCTCTTGTAGCATTTGCTTTTTTGACAATTCAAGTTACTTTTTTTACTTATATTTTTATGGCACAGGCAGATGAAAAATCATATGAAATTTATAACTTAATATTAGAACCATCAGAAGTTAGTGGCTGGGAAGGAGCAGCCAGGGCAATAAAAATAGATATTTTGGCTACTGCTCCACTTGCTGATTTTAGTAGTAAAAATTCCGCGGTTTATAATAATATTCCTGTTGTGTCGGAAAAATTAACAACTGAACCAGTATCTGCGGTTGTTGAAGAGAGTCTTACTGAATCAGGTGATGAGACTATTTCTGAAACAGTTTCGGACACTGGGATGATTGAAGAAACGCCAGTTGCTGAGGAAAAGGCGATTACAGAAGAACCGGCTAAGGAGAACTCTCCGGCCAGCAATACAAATGCAGAAAGTGCTAATGCAAATATTAATATAGAAAACGCGAATACCAATACCACTCTGGAAACGACAGAAGAATTGGCGCCTGTGCCTGCCGAGGGAGCTGTTCTAGGTGAGGAAATAACCATTGAAGACACCGAGTCTTTTTCTGAAGTTGGTTCTGTGTTTGAAGCGCGAGGTTTCATGCTTCCGGATTCTGTCTCTGAGGATATGATTATTAAAGAAACATACGTGGTTTTTTCATTTGCAGCAGATTCATATGATGGCAATGAAGACGTCATAACATTTGCTTACTCGGTTGATGGTAGTACTACGTGGAAAACGCTTGAATCAACAGCACTATTTACCGACATCAGTAATGCGACCAACAACGGGTATTGGAAATATCCGATTTTGGCACTGTCAGATAAAGAGGCGGTTGAGGATTTCGCCGTACGTGTGACTTACCATCCAGTCCCGGCGCAAGAATCAAGTACGGCGTATTTAGACGGTGTGGAACTCGAGTTCTTGATGATTGAATCAAATAATACTATTAAAGATATTCATGAAAGCGTAGAGATTAAAAAGAAAGACGTGACAGCGTCTGAGAATCCAGTAATTGAAATAAATACAAAAGATAAAGGTTTTTTGGGTATAAATACAAAAAAAAGGACAATAAAAGACTTTAATATCACTGATGCTGATGGCAACGAGATTAAAGCATCTTATAATCTTATTGAAACAGAAAAAAAAGATAAAATTATTTCGGGATATGAAATAGATACTAAATCATTAGAAAAACCTGGAAAATATAATGTTACAATGGAAATTGAACAAGATGGCCAAATTGAAAAAATAAAAAAAGAATTTAATTGGGGAATGCTTGTTCTAAATACAGACCAGTCTGTTTACAAGACAGGCCAGCCAGCCATGTTTTCACTCGGCGCTTTTGATGAATATGGAGGAATTATTTGTGATGCAAATTTGGAACTTATGATTACAGATCCTGAGGGATATATTACTACGCTTTCATCGGAAAATGGGGGAATTGAAACAAGCGAAAATTGTTTGCTCAAAAACGTTGCTTACGAGCAGGCAGATTATCAGGTTTCGTACATTCCTGGAGTGGCCGGGTCATATTCGGCTGAATTAAAAACAACTTATCAAGGTAGCACGCAGTCAATCCACCGTAATTTTTCAGCGGAGATTGCACCCTCTCTTATGGTCAAACGGTATGGCCCAACGCGCGTAAATCCAAACGAGTACCATACAATGAGTTTGGAAATTGTTTCTGATAATGATTTTAGAGGCGAAATTCGCGAACGAGTGCCTGATGGTTTTAAATACGCAGGGTCGGAAGCAACAGATTGTTTTTTGGAATATATAAAAGATTCAGCGGGGGAAGCTACCGGATATATGGAAATAGTTTGCACTATGGATATTAAGAGAGGCATGTCCAATTTTATTACTTATTATTTTCTTCCACTGCGTCCGGAAACATCATATTTTGATTTTGGGCCAACTGTTATTAAGAGCGCAAACACTGATTTTAATAGTGGGCATACATGGGATGTTTTTCTCAAAGAAGGTAAGATTGAGCAGGAGATATTGGATAAGATAAAAGCAGGTGAATCGCCAAATATTATTACTAAGCTGAGGACAGCGGAAAAGACTGTTGCTATTAGTCAAAATGATTTTAGTCAGGAAAAAAAGACGGGTGAGTACACAAGTGGTGTAGTTACCAGTCAGGGACTTGACCAGCTGATAGCTAGCGCTGACGTTGAATCAATCAGCGTTGATCAGCCGGTAAGTGTGTTATTGGAGGAAGCTATTCCGTTAATTCGAGCTTTGCCGGAAGACCGGTCGGATGGCCAGACAGGCGCGGGCAAAAAAATCTGTATTGTTGATACAGGTATTGATTACAATCATCCGGCAATTACAAATTATAAAGGAGGTTATGATTTTGTTAACAATGATGATGATCCTTTTGATGATCACGGACATGGCACGCATGTAGCCGGCGTTGTATCATCACTTGCTTCGGGTAGTGAAATATATATGGCCAAGGTGATAGATGAACAAGGGATTGGTTATGAAAGCACTGTTTTGTCGGGGTTACAATGGTGTATTGACCAAAATGTTGATGTTATTAATTTTAGCATTG
>JAYEHE010000195.1:0-3269 GCA_034659415.1 Candidatus Zixiibacteriota bacterium
TGAAAAGGGAAGAGCAAGAATAGTTTTAGATATTTGAATTTCTAATTTACCAATTATATTTGAGAAGTAAAAATATTTGCTCTGGCATTTCCAATTGACAGTCTCTATTCCATCCCCTAACTTATCTCACCATGAATACACCTAATAAACTGACATTATCCAGAATTGTCATTGCTCCGATTTTTATGTATTTCTTAATACTGGATAGTTTTCAAATGCGTTTAATTGCGTTGGGGTTATTCATAATAGCATCATTGACCGATCTCGCCGATGGGTATTATGCCCGAAAGTATGGTATTGTGACCGGATTTGGAAAATTCATGGATCCGCTGGCTGATAAAATTTTAGTATCATCTGCTTTGATTGCTTTTATTTCATTAAAATATGTAAGTCCTCTTCCAGTTATGCTAATTATCGGGAGGGAGTTTGCTGTTACTGGTCTTCGATTGTTAGCCGCTTATAGGGGTGTTGTTATTTCCCCGTCGTGGTGGGCTAAAGTTAAAACATTTTTACAGATGGGAATAGTTGGTTTGATGCTGGCTTTTATAAATTTAATTTCAACTATTGAGTACTTCAATAATTCTATACCGTCATTTCTAATGTTTGATTATCAATTCTATTTTAATTTGCTAACATGGATAACTGCTATTGTTACTGTATTAACTGGTATTGATTATATAATTAAATATTTCTATATGATAAAAACTGTATTAAAATAACCTGATGAAGAATAACTTGATTAAAATTATAGCTACTGGTTTGTATTCCGGTTATGGACGTCCTTTTCCAGGGACATGGGGTACTCTTCCTGCTTTATTTATTGCGTTATTTTTTATACAGGGCAATCAAGTCACAGCTGTTACTTTAGCGATAATCACTCTCTTTCTATCTATCTGGGCGGCTGGGAAAGCGGAATTAATATTTGGGCATGATGCCAAAGTTATAGTTATTGATGAATGGGCTGGGATGTTTGTGTCTATTCTTTTTATACCTTATACAATTACTAACTATATAATTGCTTTCATTTTATTTAGGTTGTTTGATGTTATAAAACTTTTTCCTGCCAGGCAGGCAGAAAAATTACCTGGTGGTTGGGGGATAACGATGGATGATATTGCCGCCGGTATTCAGACAAACATAGCAGTACATCTTATATTAATTTTAATGAATTGGATAAAATGATGGATGTAGAGATAATTACAATTGGGTTTGAAATTTTAAGCGGTCATACCGTTGACACTAATGCCGCTTTTATTGGAAGCAAGCTAACCGAAAACGGTTTGGATATAAAATATGTTACATCTGTCGGAGACAATCTTGAAGACATTGAGATGGTAATTAAGCAAGCCTTAAACAGATCAAATATTGTAATTACAACCGGTGGGTTGGGACCAACCGATGATGACATTACCAAAAAAGGGATTGTCAAAGTTTTTAAACGGAATTTGATTTTCCATGATGATGTTTTAAAAGAGATAAAGAGTCGATATGCCAGACGTAATCTTGAAATGCCGGCTATAACACAAAATCAGGCTTTGCTTCCTCAGGGCGGTAAATTCTTCACCAATAAAAATGGCACAGCGGTAGGAATCTGTATTGCTGAAAAAGGGAAAATATTTATTTCATTACCGGGTGTTCCTCATGAAATGGAGCAGATTCTTACAGATGAAGTTATCCCTTACCTCCAAAGTTTAAAAGTTGGTGGATTTACGAAAATAACAACTTTGCATACCATAGGGGTAACAGAATCAAAAATAGCTGAGATGATAAAACCGAATCTGAAACTCCCATCCGGAGTAAGACTTGCATATCTTCCGTCATATAGCGGTGTTGACCTAAGAATCCATTCTGTTTCTGATTCTAATGATGATGCGGAACAAAAGAGGAATTCTGTTAAAAAACAGTTGGAGTCAGCCTGTGGCAAATATATTTATGGTGAAGATGATGACAAATTGGAAACTGTTGTAGCCCAGCTATTAATTGATAATGATATTACTATTAGCGTGGCGGAATCCTGTACGGGCGGTCAGTTAGGAATGTTAATTACATCAGTTAGTGGGTCATCAAAATATTTCTTAGGTGGTATCCTCTCATACGATAATGACGTGAAAATCAATATGCTTGGGGTTGATAAAGAAATTATTGAAAAATATGGTGCTGTTTCCGAAGAATGTGCCAAAGCAATGGCTGAGAACTGTCGTAAAAAATTTGATACCGGTTATGCTCTTTCAATTACCGGTATAGCCGGACCAGAGGGTGGTAGCGATGACAAACCGATAGGAACAACTTACCTTGGATTGTCATCGATTCATAACACATACGCAAGAAAGTTTATTTTTGGCAAAGACAGATATACAAATCGTACTCGGGCGGCATATTCCTCTTTGGAGCTTTTGCGAAGAGAAATTCTGGATATAAAATAATGCGTCTTTTTATTGCATTTTCTTTACCTGTTGAGATAAAAAATTATCTGGCAAAAACAATCAATAATTTCAAATCTCATTGCTCGGACGATAAAGAAGTTAAATGGGTTGATGCTAATAATATTCATTTGACCGTTAAATTTCTGGGCGATACAGACAGTAGGTTAGTCGAACAAATAAAGAATGAACTGACTAAAATTGGAAAGCAGTTTCAAGCGATTAATTGTTCAATCAATAAAGTAGGTGCTTTTCCTAATCTTAACAAACCAAGAGTTTACTGGACAGGAATTGATCTGCAAAACGATGATATTTTTGATTTAGTTAAATCAACTGATAAAGCTATGAGCCAACTTGGTTTTGAAGAAGAATCAAAAAAATTCAAAGCCCATCTGACATTGGGTAGAGTTAAAAACAGCAATGATTTATCAAGTTTGAATAATTATATTTCCGATTATAAAATTGAGCCAAAACAACTGGTATTTGATAAGTTGTGTTTGTATAAATCAACTCTTACACCGCAGGGTCCGATTTATGAATGTTTGCACGAAGTTAAATTGGGTGAAGAACGGTTCGAATAATTTATTTTCCTACAGCATAACTTCAAATTCTATTTCATCACGTAATGGGATTCCGTACTGTCCGATACGAGCTATAGCAGGTTTTATTTTTCGGGAATTCTCCATAGCATTGATATAAATTGAAGAAATTATCATTCCCCGTTTATGATAAAAGCGAATAGCGTCAAGGTTGTCATTAAGAGTAATCAACCAGAGTCTTTTACACCCTTTTGCTTTAACATTTTTCTTTACTTCATCCAATAGAGCCGTGCCGACTCCTGAAAATTTT
>JAYEHE010000196.1:0-3261 GCA_034659415.1 Candidatus Zixiibacteriota bacterium
TTATTTGAAACTCTATTGCATAGGCAAATCACCACCGAAGATAAAGAGAATCTGGATTCCCGATCGGCGTCGGGAATGACAAGGATAAAGAGAACCTGGGTCCCCTATCAAGAGGCTGTGTCGCAATGTTGTTTCAGTTGTATTATAATTTGATAAAATTGTAAAATAGCAAAAAAAAGGGTGCTGATTATGGCACACAGCACCCTTGAGAAACTATATTTACATCAACTACAACCGCTTGTGGCACCGCAGGTGATGCATTTCAGGCAAGTACCGTTACGTACCATGGTAAACTGCCCACATTCACCACACATATCACCTTCGTAACCCTTTATTCGAGCAGCTTTAATTTTTGTGGCGATATACTCGGCTGAGTTTTCGTCTGGTTTTGTTGCTGAGCTGCCATACTCAAGCACCGCCGTTGCTTTTTCAGTTTTTTCAACTGTAGTCTGATTCTCCAACGACTGACCATGTCCATTACCTCCTGTAATTTCTTTTTTCCCTTTATCACCAATTCCATTATTTCCATTACCATTACCATTACCATTGCCCTTACCGGTAGCAGGATCAAGAACCGGTTTGAGTTTGCCGGCATGAGTATTTTCCGTGATTCGGCTTGCACTGGTTACCTGACCGGTGACAGTTACGGTAGCATCTTCTTCAGTTTCAAATTCTGTTGATTCTTCGGCAGGTGCTCCCATAGTATCACCGCGAATATCTTCTTCGGAAACATGAGCCAAATCAGTACGCCCAAGGTAAGTAATAGCCAGTTCACGGAAAATGTAATCGATAATTGAAGTTGCCATCTTTATTGATTTGTTGCCTTGAACCATTCCATTTGGTTCAAAACGACTGAATAAAAATGCTTCGACATATTCTTCAAGCGGTACGCCATGCTGAAGCCCAAGAGAAATAGCAATTGCAAATGAATTCATCAGAGACCTAAAAGCGGCACCTTCTTTATGCATATCCAAAAAGATTTCGCCAAGAGTACCATCGGAATAATCTCCAGTTCTTAGGTAAATCTTATGGTTGCCAACAACAGCCTTTTGGGTATATCCGGCACGACGGCTAGGTAGTTTCCGCCGTTTGGCTATGTAGCGATAAACAATTTTCTGTGCCATCATTTGCGATGTTTTCTCAATAGTTACATTCTGTTCATCATCTTCGTCATCATCGAACAACGCCGAGTTTAAAGGTTGGCTAAGTTTGGAACCATCCCGATAAAGAGCAATAGCTTTATTCATTGTTTCCCAAGCCATGCGGTATGATTTTTTGACATCATCGATTGTAGCTTCAGCCGGCATATTGATAGTTTTTGAAATTGCTCCGGAAATAAATGCCTGAGCGGCACCCATCATATAAATATGAGCTTCTGATTTAATAAATCTTTTACCTTTTTTACCGCACCGATTGGCACAATCAAAAATGGGCAGATGTTTCTCATGGAGATGCGGAGCACCTTCGAGTGTCATCGTACCGCAGACATATTCATTTGCAGTTTCGATCTGTTCTTTAGTAAACCCGATTTCTTTTAGGAGATTAAAATTCCAGTTATCAATAAGCTCATCAGGAAAACCGAGCGTATCTTTTAAGAATTCTTCGCCAAGTGTAAATTTATTAAACGCAAAAGTAATATCAAAAACATTTTCCAATGATTCTTCAATTTTTTTGATGTCATCTTCGGTGAACCCTTTTGCCATAAGTGATTCATAATTAATAAACGGAGCACCTTTTAGAGTTTTACGTCCGGTAGCATACAGAATAATTTCTTCAATCTGTTCATCATCATAACCAAGCTTTTCCAATGCTACGGGAACAGAATTGTTGATAATTTTGAAATATCCGCCGCCAGCTAATTTTTTGAATTTCACCAAAGAAAAATCCGGTTCTATGCCGGTAGTATCACAATCCATGACCAAGCCTATCGTTCCAGTTGGAGCAATAACCGTTGCTTGGGCATTACGGAAGCCGTAGATTTCTCCAAGTTCCAGAGCATTATCCCAAACAGTTCTGGCGGATTTAACAATGTTTTCCGGTAAGTAATTTGGATTAATTCCAGTTGGTTTTATGGTCAGGTTTTCATATTCAGATTTTTCAGCGTTATACGAAGCTCTTCGATGATTTCTGATAACTCTGAGCATATGTTCACGATTACGATAAAAACTTGGGAATGCACCATGTATTTTTGCCATCTCAGCCGAGGTCATATAAGATTGTCCGGTCAAAATTGAACTAAGTGCACTACACCAAGAATAACCTTCCTGAGAAGAATATGGAATTCCCATACGCATCAGCAAAGTTCCAAGATTAGCATATCCTAACCCAAGCGTACGATATTCAAAACTTTTCTGGGCAACCGGTTTGGAGGGATAGGAAGCCATCAGTACCGAAATTTCTAAGACAATTGTCCATAACCTTATTGCATGCCGATAACCTTCGATGTCAAAACTTCCATCATCGTTATGAAATTTGACCAGATTGATAGAGGCTAAATTGCAAGCGGTATCATCGAGAAACATATATTCGGAGCAGGGGTTGGATGCATTAATCCGTCCATCTTCCGGACACGTATGCCACTCGTTGATAGTGCTATCGAATTGAACTCCCGGGTCAGCACAAGCCCATGCGGCGTGGCAAATTTTATCCCATAGCTCGGAGGCGGGAAGCGTTTTGGCAAGTGAATTTTTATTGCGATTTATTAACTGCCAATCTTCACCATTGGTTAATTTTTCAAAAAATGAATTTGGAATTCTAATTGAGTTATTAGAGTTTTGCCCGGAGACAGTTATATAAGCTTCACTTTCCCAGTTCGTGTCAAGATTAATAAAATCAATTTCTAAAATATTTTGAGAAGCCAGCTCTAAAACTTTTTTAATATATTGCTGAGGGACATTTAATTGTCGGGCATGTCTTAATTTTGATTTGAGTTTTTTATTCTTTTCCGGATTAACTTCGATAGTTAATTTATCTTTATCAGTAACTTTTGTTGCTTCAAAAATATCCTTAAGAGTTTGGCGAATAATCTGTGAACCTGTAACAAGTGCCGCAACTTTTTGTTCTTCGATAACTTTCCATGCAATAAATTCTTCTATATCCGGATGGTCAAGGTCAAGGCAGACCATTTTGGCGGCTCTTCGAGTTGTTCCTCCTGATTTAATTGCACCAGCCGCCCTATCTCCAATTTTCAGAAAAGACATCAAGCCGGATGAATGACCACCGCCGGATAATGATTCTCCGGAACCCCTGATTTTTGAAAAA
>JAYEHE010000197.1:0-3216 GCA_034659415.1 Candidatus Zixiibacteriota bacterium
TTAGCAATCCCTGAGCCAGAGGCGACCAGACTGTGAGTCCAATTCCATAACGGGCGCAGGTAGGCATGATATCCTCTTCGATATGCCGATCAAGCATATTGTAACGCGGTTGTTCTACGGTAGGTTTATAAGCTTTGTAATAGTCAGAAATTTCTACAGCATGTTCAATTTGTGTACCATTCCAGACCGAGGTGCCCCAATAAAGAATTTTGCCCTGATGTACCAGTTCATCCATAGCTCGGATTGTTTCCTCAAGCTCGGTCTCAGGGTCATAGCGATGGCAATAATAAATATCAAGATAGTCTGTGCCGACCCTTTTTAAAGTTTTTTCAACCGATTCAAAGATATGTTTACGACTCAAACCTCGGTCATTGATATCTTTAGACATTGGCCAGAATAGCTTGCTTGAGATAACAAGTGACGATCTTGGGATATCTTTTATTGCCTGACCGATAATTTCTTCAGCACGCCCTTTGGAATAAATATCAGCTATATCAATAAAATTTATCCCTTTATCTACTGCAGTTCGTACGATTGGAATAGCTTTGGTTTCCTCGACAGACCCTCCGTAAGTTAGCCATCCGCCCAGTGCAATTTCTGATATTCTTAAGCCGGATTTACCCAATTTACGATATTTCATAATATATTTCCTTTTTGTTATTTATTTATAAATAAGTTTTTAATTAAATAATATCAACTAACAAAATTTAAAAAATCTGTCTGGCTTGTCTAAAAGAATAATTCATATATATTGAATTATAGGTAACTTATAGGATATGAATTGAGTAGAGAAATTTTTGAATAAGAAAAAAAACAGCCCCAATAGGGAAAAAGTCTGGGAGATGTTCAATAAAATCTCCAGTCGGTATGATCTTTTGAATCGTATGTTGTCATTTGGCCAGGATATTAGATGGCGAAAAAAAGTATCTTCTTATATTTCAAAAGATAAAAAACAGCATTTGTTAGATTTGGCAACTGGAACAGGTGATTTGATGCTGACTATTGTAAAAGATAATAAATCTGTTATTCAGGCAGTAGGACTCGATATGGCAGATAAAATGCTTTTAATCGGACAGAAGAAAATTTCTGATTCCGGCTTGGATAATAAAATTCAGATGGTAAGAGGAAATGTTGAAAATATTCCTTTTGAAAGTGAGAGTTATGATATTGTTACAATAGCCTTTGGCATCAGGAATGTAGTCGATCTTCAAAAATCACTAAATGAAATCTTTCGGGTAACAAAAAATAATGGACAAGTTCTTATTTTAGAGTTTTCTCTTCCTTCAAATAAATTTATAAGAAAATCATATCTGTTTTATTTTCGTTATATACTGCCTTTGATTGGTTCTGTAATTTCAGGCGATAGTTATGCGTATCGTTATTTGAATGAAACAGTGGAAACTTTTCCTTACGGCGAACAGTTTTGTGAATTGATGAAAGAAGTCGGATTTAATAAAGTTAAATTGGTTCCACTGACTTTCGGAGTGGCATCTATTTATATTGGGGAAAAATCAAAATAGGTTGCTCCGAGTGATGAGATTGGCTATTTTAAATTAATATTTAAGGATTTAAAAATGACAATTGTTTCGGATATTGAATATACAACTAATATTACTAATGCAAAAGAGATTCTGTCTGAGAAGATTCAGGATATATATAAATCATTTATAAATTGTGATTCAGAATTTTATAATAAACAGTATGTTAGAATTCAAATAAATCTAAAAAAAAGCGATATTTTAAACTGGCTTCATTCACAAGAATCAAAAACAAAATTTTATTGGTCTGATAGAGAGTCAAGGTATGTTACTGCCGGTGTGGGATATGCCGATTATTTGAAATGTAGTCAAGCCTGCAATCTGGAAAATTCTTTTAATCATATAAATAGAATTTTAAAAAATTCTACTTATGGCATCAAATATTATGGTGGCTTTCAATTCGATTCAGATAGTAAAAATTTTATTCAGGATATTGAGTGGAACTCATTTGGGTCTCTTTCTTTTGTTTTGCCACGCTTCGAACTGATTTCTGATAATGAAATTGAAGATTACGATTCTCTTTATCTGAATTTTTCGTTGGAGCATGATACGATGGATTTGGTTTTAAATGAAATAAATAAATTAAATGAACCAGCCTCTTTCTCGGTTGATATTCCGGATATGATTTCCCGAATGGATATTCCTGATAAAAATGGATGGATATCTTCGGTTGAATCAGCCTTGACCGCACTTGAACAAAATCAGATAGAAAAAGTTGTTTTAGCAAGAAAGACAATATTTGGATTTAATGGAAACATAAATCCTTTTGCAGTCCAGAAAGAATTAATTGCTAAAGTTTTTGGATGCTACAATTTTTATTTTCAATTTGAATCAGACGTTGTTTTTTTGGGTGCTACACCGGAACAGTTATATTATCGCAAAGGAAATAATATTTCAACTGAAGCGGTAGCCGGTACCAAGCCGAGAGGTTATGATGATGAGTCTGACAATTTTTTGAGTGAGCAGTTATTAAATTCTCCCAAAGAAATTTTGGAGCATTGTCTTGTATTGGATAGCATTAAAAACATATTAAATAAAATATGTTCCCGTATAAATAATGATGCACAGGTATCACTTTTAAAACTTACAAAAGTTCAGCATCTGATAACACATTTTGATGGTCAGCTCAATGATTCGGTCAGTGATGCGGATATTATCAGGGAGATGCATCCTACACCGGCTGTGGGCGGGGTTCCAAAAGATAAATCACTGCAAATGATTAATGATTTAGAGCCTTTTGAACGAGGTTGGTATGCCGGTCCGGTCGGATGGATAGGAAAAGATTCCGCAGAATTTGCCGTTGCTATTAGGTCGGGGTTGATAAATAAAAATTGTATATTTTTGTATTCCGGAGCAGGTATTGTTAAAGGTTCCTGTCCTGATGATGAATGGCGTGAGATAGAAAATAAACTAAGTAATTTTATTAAAGCTGTTAGTAAACAATGAACTCAAATCAGGAAATATTAAACAGTCTTTGGGCTGACTTGATTATTGAAGAATTTGTAAGAAACGATGTAAAACTTTTTTGTATTTCACCCGGTTCAAGATCTACGCCTCTTACAGTTGCGGTTGCTAAAAATAAAATCGCTTCCAAAAATTCTGTTATTCACTACGATGAAAGAGGTGCATCGTTTTTTGCATTAGGGCACTCTAAGGCGACGCAGATCCCTTCTGTTCT
>JAYEHE010000198.1:0-3212 GCA_034659415.1 Candidatus Zixiibacteriota bacterium
CTATTAAAAAAGTTATCCGATATGAAAAGTGGGTAACTTTTTTAATAGTATCATTGAGCTCAATCACTGCATTTGAGTTCTTTTCTTTATCATCCTTAATAACATCATTGGAGTTATCAATCCCCCCCTTGCATGAAAAAAGAAGCTGAATTACTGTTATTATAATTAATCCTAATCGCATAATATATTTTTTTAATATCCAAAAGCATCTATAATATCTCCTAATGTTTTCACTATTGGAATTCTGTTTTGCTGTAAACGTTGCCCGAATGTTGGAGGAGGAGTAACCTTAAAGTATTGTTGTTTTGGCTCAGGAATATTCATGGTCTGCTTTGTCCCAGGGTTATAAAGAGTCATTGTTTTTTGAACAGTTTGACTATTTCCATTATCAATTGCTGGTTTATCAGGTTTATCCCACTTATAAGCAGAGCCTAACTTTGGAGACCAATATCCATTATTCCCATTTCTCCACTCTCCGCTCTTGTCTGTCTGAACAGTAAATTCATCAGGTCCAGTAGAAGATTGAGAACCAATTACATTAAAAGAAATAACATTCCCATCTTCATCTCTTTTAATATTTCCACTGACAATGGCAACATGTCTATTATTATTGAATGTAACTAAATTACCTTCTTGAATATCATTAAAATCCACTTTCGTTGTATTTTGAACAATATTTGTTACTCCGTTATCTGTATCTTTAGGTCCATCTGCTTTATTCGGATCTGGCAAACCAATATCTTTAATAATAGCAGAAACAAGTCCAGAACAATCAACAGCTTCTCCAGGTTTCCCCCCTTTTCCTCCATAAGAACTTTTATTCCCCTTACTTTTATTCTTCCATTCTTTAGCTTTTTCAACTGCCTTTTTCCTTTCATCTTCAGTATCACCTAAAATGTCTGTATGAAAAATAGGATTATTTGCAAAAGCTACATATGGACTTTCCCAAGCATCAAGTTTTGGATCCATATTCCACCTTCTTCCAAGTCTTGGATCATACTGCCAGAAATGCGCTGTATAACTATTTCCTGTTCCTGATATTTCATTAACCATCTCTTGCCCATTAAACCCGAACCTATACTCAGCCAAAGAATAGCCTCTATTCACCTGCAACATCCCAAAAGGATAGTAATCATTAGCACCAGCAATGTCCGCATTAAAATAATCTACTTGCTGGTTGGCTGAGAGGTCTATTGGGAGTTTGCGGTCTGTAACTGTGCTTAATACATTTCCGAGATGCTCACTTAAAGCTCTTTTCCTGTCTAATCCCATAGAAAAGGAACTTCCGCTTTGCTCCAATATGTCTAATTTTAGGCAACCCATTGACTACAAAAGTACATATTTTTTACTCAATAGATATTGCTTTTTTTACCCGTATAAAATTTTAGGATCTCGAACTGCCTCCAAATTTTTAAAAAAAAACATTCTATTACAATCTTTTGAAAACAAAAAAGCCGTAAGCTCTTATTTCTAAGAACTTACGGTTATCCGTTATGTTTTTATAGGGAGACCTGTGGACGTTCAGACTAAGCTTAGCGGGGGTATGTAACTTTAACTTTAGATTTATTTTCAAGATTTCTACTCTTTTCAAGCTTTAGTATATCTGATACTTCTACTATTTTGCCATAATTACCTTTAATACTATCTCTCCAATGAACCGCCTCATAATTAGTCTTGAATTTAAAAATATTCAACAGTGAATCTTTTCCTGTTTTTTCAACCAACGCATCAACTTTAACAAAATCGACACTCCCATTTGTGTTGAAAATAATATACCCACTCATACCACTGTTAAACCCACTATACTCAGCCTTTACGTAAGATTCAGAGCAAGGAGTAAAACTATTATCACATCTACCATGGTAGATGTATATTTTATTTCCATCATCAATACGAGTAACTGTTACTCCATTTAATTCATAGTATATGAAATTGTTCTCAGAACAAGAAACAAACATAAAAACCAAAATAATTAAGCAATTTTTTTTCATTGGAAAGGTATTTATTTTTGGTTTTGAATATAGGATTTACCTGCCTCTATTCCTGATCGAGATAATTTATCTTCTCCAAATTTAGCTTTATAAAGAATGCTTCCTAAACCTATTACTGGACTAATACTAAATAAAACAGCATCTGTAGTAATCATAAACACTAATTTACCTACATTATTTCCTGACATATTATAAGTGCCAAAACCATAATCCGAAATTAAATTTGGCACAATAGATTTTTGAGCAATTGCACCCGCTGCAAAATTCCCAGCATCTCTTGCAGAAGCGTATTTACCATAAAGTTTGGAACCATAGTAGCTACCTCCAGGGGATTTAGTTTTTATATCCCAATCATGACCACCTCTTGCCTTACCCGCATATCCTAAAAGACTAGGGTTTGAGTTAATAATTTTAGATACACTTCTTGTTGCCCAATTCGAACCAAAATCAATTTTCGCAAATTCTCCAGGTTTAACAGTACCATCTTTTTCATATGCTTCAAAATCAGCAAATCCCAATGAGGTATGAGTCTCGCCCATTTTAATACCTCCCGCGGAAGTATTAGTAGCACTGTAGTTTTCATTAACTGATTTTAATGCGTCAATTCCTGTTCCTTCATGCTTATATACCCCTAAGTCGCCATCATCTTTAACAGCAACAACATTTCCTTCTTCATCAGTATGAGTTGAAGGATCATCGCCATTAGGGTCAATAAACCAAATTGGATTACCTCTAAAGGTAGCATAAGGACTTTCCCAGTCTTTTATAACTGGATCAGTATTCCATCTTCTACCTAACCTACTATCATATTGCCAAAACTCTGCTGTATAACTGTTTCCATTACCTAAAATTTCATCATCTTTTTCTTGCCCTCCAAACCCAAACCGATACTCAGCCAACGAATAGCCTCTATTCACCTGCATCATCCCAAACGGATAAAAATCATTAGCACCAGCAATGTCTGCATTAAAATAATCTACTTGCTGGTTGGCTGAGAGGTCTATTGGGAGTTTGCGGTCTGTAACTGTGCTTAATACATTTCCGAGATGCTCACTTTGTTTATGTTCTAGAGCTCTTTTCCTGTCTAATCCCATAGAAAAGGAAATTCCGCTTTGCTCCAATATGTCTAATTTTAGGCAACCCATTGACTACAAAAGTACATATTTTTTTCTTTTCATCAGAAAAATTTTACTCAGTGTTTTAAAAGAAAAAAGAACGGAA
>JAYEHE010000199.1:0-3210 GCA_034659415.1 Candidatus Zixiibacteriota bacterium
TACCTGAGCTGAAGCTGCAACCGATGAAAGTACTACCATTAAAGCAATGGCTGTAACAAATAGAATAATTTTTTTTGAGTTTTTCATTTAATACTCCTGTAATTATATAATTTTATTATTCCCAAGTTATCTAAATATAGTTCCCATTTGGAAATGTGTTTTCCACCCACCTTTTTCCCCCGATGTAGAACTATCAAGTCGTTTGGCGAAATCAAATCCAATTGTACCCATCATTGGGACAACAACCCTGATACCAAACCCTACTCCTCGATGCATATTAAATGGTTTAATATCGTTTTTATGAAGCCATGAATCACCGGCATCTAAAAAGCCTAATAAATATATTTGCTGAGAAACAATTGGTAACTGCAGTTCAACATTAGTAATTAACATATATTTACCACGAACTCGTGTAGTAAAATTACTCGTTTCTAATAAAGTATCAACCGGTAATGGATCAGAATCAGGAGGACCATCGAAAGTTACAATTGTATCTGCCAGAGTGATTGATGAGTCCGGTGTCAATGAACCATCCTCATAACCTCTTACTATGCCATCATAAGCAGTACCACCCGGAGTAAATCTATCAGAGAGTGAGATACGATCATCGCCTACAGAGGCATATATTCGACCAAATTGAACTTTTGTAGCCAAGGCAATATTTTTATATACAGGGAAAAATTTAGCAAAAGAAATTGAATATTTTTTATATTCCCAATAACCACCCAAAAATCCGCCAGTATTCTCAAGCGTTAACTTGAACAGTGAACCCTTAGTTGCAAATTCCGGCAAATTTCTTGAATCACGGGTAATTGTAAGAGAAAGCCTGGCAGCTGTTAGCCATTCTTCATTGTAGGATAAAATTGTTCCCGGATACGGGTCACGGGCATAGGTAGAATCAACTGTAATTGTATCCAAAGCATTTGGTTCTATTGATGGCATCGTATAGACATATCGACTTGTATATTTATATGAATTAGACAAAGTATAATAATCATCAAAATCATGATAGCGATTTTTTTCAATCCGAACCGAACCAAATATTCTAAAATAATTATCGGGCCAACGTAAACGCCGTCCAATTTTTATTGAACCGCCCTGACGCCCTTCAGTATATTCACTGAACCATTGCCTATTAGTAACATACATATCAGAACCAATCAGAGTCGGCCGCCCCATAAACCATGGTTCGGTAAATGAAAGAATAAAAGATTCTCTCTGGCTTCCAAATTCAACATTAAATGATACATTTTGTCCATTCCCTCTAAAATTGGGAATCGACATGCCAACAGTACCAACTATTTTGTCCTGACTATTATAACCGGCACCGGCTGAAACTTGTCCGGTTTGTTTCTCTTCGATTTGAAATTCTACATCGACATCTCCACTTGGAAGATTTACCGGAACCGGATTTACATTAGTGAAATAGTTTAATGCCATTGCATCCCGTACTGAGCGAATTAAAAGAGAACGGTTAAATGTTGAACCGGGCAAGGTTGATAATTCACGCCTGATTACATAATCTTTGGTTTTAGTATTCCCAACAATTTTCACTTCATTGATTTTAGAAGGAAGTCCTTCGACAATTCTATAAGTAATATCAATCAATGAATCATTACGAGTCGTTCGTTCATCGATTACCTGAGAATGCAGATGCCCAATTTCCTGATATGCGGAGTAAATTTCATATATGGACTCATCATATTCTTCCTGATTAAACGGATCCCCAATTTTATGCTTGAGCTGTTTTTTTAAAAATTCTGTTCTGATTTTATCATTATCAACGAACTCAGCTTCACCAAAATAATATTGTGGACCTTCATAAACTTCCAGATAAACAATCATTTTATTATCAGTGGAATCAATTGAGGTAGAATCAGAGATTAGGTAAGCATCAATAAACCCTTTATTATGATAAGTTTCTATAACTTTTTCTAAATCTTCAGCATATTTTTCCTGAGCAAAATCAGAACTTCTCAAAAATCCACGTTTACGGTTACGCATTTTCTTGATCAGCGAATTGGTGGTAACACGTTTGTTCCCTGTGATAATTACTTCTTTAACTTTAACTTTATCTTTTTCTTCGATGGTATAAGTCAAGGTAGCTTCAGTAGAATCATCGTTGTAAACCAATCCTGAACCAATTTGAGCTTGGAAATATCCCTTCTCAGCATAGATTTTTTTTATCTGATTTTTTTTGTCATGAATAATATGAGGGGAAATATATCCGCCAACACCTACGCCAAGCTCTTCTTTAAGGTCTTTATCATCGATTTTATCATTACCAATAAATTCCATCCCAATTAATTTGGGCAACTCACTCACAATAATATATAATTTGACGCCATCGGCTTGTTGTTCAGCTTCAACTTTAATGTCTGAGAAAATACCAAGACCATATAATCTTTGGACAGTTTGAGTTATATCTGTTGGGGATAAAGTAGAACCGATATCAAACGAAGAAACACCAAGAATAAGAGACCGGCTAGCTCTTTGGTTGCCTTCAACCTCTATATCAACAATTCTAAGATTTTCCTGTGCGGATAGCGGATTGTTGATTGCTACGATGCTAAACAATAATAACAGAGCTATCCATGCTCTTCTAAAATTCATTATTATCAGACTTATTTTTCAGGTGCAATAATCTTGTTAATTTTAATTTCGCTAAAATCCTGTCTGTGTCCTTGAGTTAAACGATATTTAGTTCTACGTTTATACTTGTAAATAGTTATCTTTCCATCTTTCCCATGATCTAATACTTCTGCCTCAATTTTAGCTCCATCAATTAATGGATTTCCAATTAGAGTTGTATCATCATTTTTCAACAAAAGGACTTCATCAAAATCAAGCTTGCTCCCTTTGTCAACTTTTTGAAGAGGGATTCTTAAAACTCCACCTTCTTCAGCATTAAACTGAAAACCTGAAACCTGAAATACGGCGTACATCTTCTATAAAACCTCCAAATTAAGAATTTACCAATCTAAAATGATTTAGCCTTCAAAACTAACATTTTAGACTAATAAGTCAAGGCAAAAGTTCTCTCATATTTATCTAAAACATTGTCAAATCAACTGTTTAAACTATTCATCAATATTTTAGTTCCATTTTAAAATTTAATCAATTTTAATTTTATTTTTGCATTAGTGATTGTGGCTTGTTTGACATAGTTATATATTGGTTAATTGATTAATTTTGAAGGAATTTGAATAT
>JAYEHE010000200.1:0-3201 GCA_034659415.1 Candidatus Zixiibacteriota bacterium
CATTACATGAGTCAGTTTATTTGCGATCGTCGGATCTTTTATGATCATTTTCTCATCGATCAAAATCCTGGGGTATAGAAAATACGTGCTCCAAGATTTGGATTTTACACCCCATGCACCTTTTTTGTTAAAATATTTTTTTTTGAATTCTTTTGAAAGGGGCATAAGGATTATCGCATCTTCGGGGGTATATTTTTTTACATAATTGACAAAACTGTAATCAAAACCAAGCTTCGCTTCGTACTTCTTATCAAGGGGCCATTGCGAATGCTGTTTAATGAACTGCATATTACGGCGGGCAAGCGTATCGAAAATCCACTTATATGAAGAAGTTGATTTATAAGCGGTGAAGATCAAGAGAAAAAAAACAAGTGCTACAAGTAAATTTTTCAGGTTCGTTTTTCCTGCAAAATGATGGTCAACTGTATTTTCTTTTTTCGTATTATGTTTACCCATAGATCACTTACTTATTTTTGAAATAAATATACATTTTAAGGATTAATATTCCAAGATTATAAGTGTTTATTCGAATCATATATGTAATAAGTTTGGAATTTACAGCTTAAAGGGGTATTATTTATTATATGTTAAAGGTGCTTGACTCACAAAAGAATATGCAACGGATAAATAATAAATCCGCAGCGCATACAGGATAAAATGGTTCAGATAAAAGGATTACTTAATAAAGCCGTAAATATTATACTGGGCATCACCAATAAAATACCTGTCATAAGGAAATTCATTGACCGGTATTTTATTTTATATGGGATCATTGGTTTGAGCGGTTTTGCCATTGATTTTCTTATTTTTTCATTTTTGGTGAAAATCGTGGGATTATGCTATGGAATATCCAATGTTATCAGTGTTTCAATCGGCCTGACAAACAATTTTTTTCTTAATCGTAAATTTAATTTCAAAATTTATAATAAAACGGCTCAAAGATTTTTTTCATTCTATATCATCGGTTTTGTCGGTATTGGTATCAGTACTGCGTTGATATATATTTCTGTAGAGTTTATCGGTATTCCGGTATTGATAAGTAAGATCATTGCTGTTGTCATTGTCGTGATCTTGCAATATATCGCAAACCGACACATTACCTTCAAAAATCGGCCGGATAGACAAAAAAAATAAATATTGTAATAAAAATTCATCCTATAAAAAAGCCACCCTTTGTGGGGTGACTTTTAAATAATTTAAAAGATTATATGTTTATCTTCTGACTTTCTTTTTTACAACAGTTGTTGTCTTGCGTTAATGAAAAATATAATCATGATATTTTAGAATTGGATGATATGTGATAAAAAACATGGGATAAATGGAAACGGCACCAGATGGTGCCGTTTCTTCTCTCTCTCTCTCAAAACAGTTGCTTATTTTACAAGTAGCATTTTCTGTGTTGCTTGTTCTCCGTTAACTTGGGCTCTAAGTAGGTAAACACCACTTGCTAAGTTATCGCCGCTAACATGAATCTTGTATTCACCGGGGGAGTAATGACCGTTAGCAACGGTTGCTACGACCTCACCGGACATGTTGTAAAGTCTAATATCAACATCTTGAGTCGTTTGGATACTGAAAGGTACCGTAAAACTTGGGTTAAATGGGTTAGGATAGCTGGCTTCAAGTGCAAATTCTTCTGTTTCGAGAATGCTTTTGCGATTAGCACTTACTGAGATACTCTTTGTGCCAATTGCCTGAGATATTCCATTTTCATCTACAGCTAACAACCTATAGGTATAAAATATGCCGGATAAAACCATAGGATCATTTGCTTTATATGTGTTTTTGTTATTATGCGAACTCTTGATGCTTATACGGCTTATTTCGTTGTAATCCATTAAGTTTTCTGAACGCTCCAAGATATATTCAAGCAAGTTTGTTTCAGATGCAACAGTCCAAGCTAATTTAACTATGCCTTTTTTTGATCTGGCTTTGAATTTGTTAAGTTCTACACTGCCGGCAAAAACCGGTTTTTCCTCAGGCTCTACACCGGATTCAGTATTATTGTAATTGATAACTTCATTGGCTTGACTTAGTTCAAGTCCGCCGGAAAATGTTTCTAACTCATAGTCATAATATAACATATCGATACCGGGTATGCTGGTGGGGAACGATAAACTTCCCTTATCCAAAGTGGAAATATCTATGGTGATATGTAGAAGGTCGGATGGAGTAGATGGATTTGAGGAAATAGAATTGAAATATTGTTTATAAGAAGCTGAATTCGTAGCGCTGCTGAATGTAATGGCCAAGACATCTGAGTAGGTATCTGTAATATTCACTAATCTATAAAGATCTATTCCGTAATCTGCGATCGTTCCGGAAAGTATTCCCGTTTTTTGAACAGTGACTTTATTATTCATTGACACCAATTCTCCAAAAATACTTGTGGGATATTTAACATAGACCATGCCATCTCCTATGACATCACTGCCTTCTGTCATATAAGCCTGAACATCAAATTCATAAGTACTTGAATTTTCCCCTACATTCAAAGATCCATTTGCATAGATCATATGGATCTGTCCGGTCTCTGAAAAAGCAAATGATACTAAAAGTACCAAAAATAAACATACGATTAGCTTCTTCATTTGAAACTCCTTCTTGTCATGTCTTGATCCTGAAAAATCTCTCTCTCTCATTGTCTCATCTCTCTTGTCAAAATGTTTCTCTCTCATTGCAGAATCAATCTACCTTATTATTATTCTAAGTGCAATACCCCGAGACTATAATTGATTGATAGTTAATTAAACAGAATAGAATTAGCCCATTAATGCCCATTTTTTACTCATTATTAATTCTTTATAAAGTTGTTTATTAATCTTCTTGGTACAAGTTTAAAGAAGCATACAAAAAATATAGTTTTTGTATTATTTATTAAGATGACGATAAATTATTTAAATTCTGTTAACAAAAGTAATTGAATTCATGTTCAAAAAACACATTCTTTCCTAAAAGGGTGTTTCTGCTTTCTTGAATTGAAGAAGTGAGTGGGATTGAAAACATAAATATAAATTATATCTTTTGCTTAAAAGAGGTTAATTCACCCCCTTACCCCTTACATTTTACGTCTTATAAAAAAACCGCCCCGAAATTCGGAGCGGCCAATTTATTCGATTACAGTCAATTATTATCTTTTGACTTTCTTCTTCACAACCGTGGTATCAAGTTCAGTAAACTGATTCTGTAATTTTTCAATTT